>CACYCJ010000300.1 GCA_902772925.1 uncultured Lachnospiraceae bacterium | reverse complement strand
CCGGGGAATTCGATAAATGCGACAACATTTCCTTCTTCATCCTCCAGCCAGATTCTGTCATCGGAGTATTTAAATGAATCCTCATAGTCCGGAGGGATTATATCCTTCAGATCTATATTTGATTCCTTTTCTTTCTTTGCCGTAAGATACCATTCATAGGAAATGATATCCTCGTCATCCTTTATCCTTTCCTCTGCCTCCTCAAGTGTCAGCGGCGAGCCCATAACAACATCATCACCGGGCTTCCAGTCTGCGGGCGTAGACACATTTTCAGCATCATGCTTCTGAAGAGAAAGAATGACCCTTTTAATCTCATCTATATTCCTTCCGGTTGACATCGGATAGTAGAGAATGGCTCTGATCACGGATTCGGGATCAATGATAAATACCGCCCTGATGGTCTGTGTCTTGGCTACAGTCTGAAGCATTCCGTACTGCTTTGCCACATTCATGCTGATATCGGCAACTATCGGGAATGGTATTGAAACCGTGCCCTGTCCCTTCCAGTCTATACTCTCGATATTTTTCACCCATGCAAGGTGCGAATGCAGCGAGTCGATGGAAAGTCCGAGAAGCTCGGCATTGATTTCCTTAAACTCTTCATATCTTTTTGCAAGCGCGATAAACTCCGTAGTGCAAACCGGTGTAAAATCAGCGGGATGCGAAAAGAATACGACCCATTTACCCTTATAATCCTCCGGAAAGTTTATCTTCCCCTTTGTGGTTATACTTCTGAATGAAGGCGCCTTGTCCCCTATAAGCGGCATCCTTATCATTTCCTCGTTTTCCATAAATATAGTTACCTCCTCAATACGTTTTTCATATATAATAGTTTTCTATAACAAATCTATCAAAAAGCGGGAGAACAAATTCAACATATCCTCTGTTATCTCCTCTAATTATTTCCTTTCTCTTTAACCTTCTGACATACGGATTATACTCATTTGATGTCAGCTTCAAAAACTCACGTATATCAGAAACTTTTCCGGAATCAACCGAAGCTATACCGTAAAGAACATATTTATCCTTCGGCGATAATTCTGACCATATTTTATCATAAACATACTCGTCCAGATACTGTTTAAAATCATCTATTACTTCTTCATAATTTCCTTTATTTTTCCAAGAAAGGTATCCAAGAACCTGAAATGCATACGGGTAACCTTTTGTAAGCTGAGCCATTTTTATAGAAGACTTATCATCCACTTTTATATTCCTGCGATAACTGCTTGCCATTGTTCCGATATTAAGCGGGTTTAAGTGTATTTTGGGCGCTCTATGCAGAAATGTCAGATTCTTTTCGTTTTGTAATTCATCAATATTATTGTATAACCCGGTCATCAAAAGATATATCGGCAATTTATCACGGATTAGAATCTGAAATGATGTTGCAAATTCTCTAACATATTGATTATCAATAACTTCATCAACAGTAACAAGAAGCTTTTTTTTATGTTTTTTTAATACTTCGAGCATTCTGGATAAAGCGACATCAATATCTGTCACGGGCTGAGTTCCGTTTATTTCAATTCCAAACCCTAAATACGAAAGATTGATCCTTGCACTTTTAAACAATTCTCCCAATTTGTTCTCACTGCTTAACTTAGCAGCTAAAGTATTTAGCATATCCTTCTCGGTACCGACCTCAATAACTACCCAATCCTTAAGCCCGGTAAATTCGTATTTAATGTTTGACATAAATGCTGTTTTACCCGCTCCTCTGACTCCTGTCACCATAAATATCTGCATTTCGTCATTTAAAAATGAATTAATTACCGTTTCCTTTTGTTCCAGCCTGGAAATATACTCTTCCGGTTCTCTGCCGAACTGAAGAGAATATGGATTTTTCATAATTGTCCTCCGTTTTACTGTTCTTAACTATTTTTACTGTCGTTTACTGTTTTCTGTATTATTTGCAATCTGTTTACTGATTTTGATATTTTCCACTCTTCGTTTACTATTATTATCGAATTATACTTACATTTACCATATTTGTAAAGAAATCGTTTTTTTGACATTTTTCAAAAGATAAGTCTATTGAGTTGTTTCGGGCATAAATGTTATAATAGTGAAGATGCCAAGCAATAAACCTCTGATGTCAAAATGATCAGTGGTTTAAGTCAGACATTTAAATCAAAAGCTTAATCAGTAGTTGAATGAGGTAATATTTAATGAAACTCTCTATTTCAAACATCGGCTGGAGCACAGGTGACGAAACTATTTATGAAATGATGCAGCATAAAGGCTTCGCGGGGCTTGAGATTGCTCCGACAAGGATAATTCCCGATTCGCCCTACGACCATCTTGAGGATGCAATGAAATGGGCCGCCGGCCTCAAAGAAGTTTTCGGTTTTGTCGTCCCCTCCATGCAGTCTATTTGGTACGGACGCACCGAGCATATCTTCGGATCTGAGGAAGAAAGGCAGCTCCTCATCGATTATACAAAGAAGGCCATTGACTTTGCGGCTGCCATAGGATGCGGAAATCTGGTGTTCGGATGCCCGAAGAATCGGAGTATACCGGTGGGTTTCGATCATACAGACAATGACCATTCAGATTGCGACAGCAGTTCTGAAAATTACGACCACTCCGACAGTAGCCATACAGATTGCGGACATCCCGGAAGCAGTCCTGCAGTAAGTGACACTGTGAGCAGATACCACGAGATCGGCATCAGCTTTTTCAAAGAGATCGGTGATTATGCGGCCGAAAAAGGCACCGTCATAGGAATGGAAGCTAACCCTTCTATTTATGGAACAAATTATGTAAACCGCACTTGGGAAGCTTTAGAGCTGATAGATAAGGTATCTTCCGACGGATTCAAACTGAATCTTGACATCGGAACCATGATCCAAAATGAGGAAAATATCGATATTCTCCGCGGAAAGGCCGTTCTTATAAATCATGTCCATATTAGCGAGCCGTATCTTGCACCAATAGAAAGGCGCGAGCTTCATCGGGAATTAAAGGAGCTTTTGGAGGCTGAAAATTACGACGGCTTCATTTCGATAGAGCAGGGAAAACAGGACGATCTGTTTACTATCGAAAAAGCGCTCGATTATGCAAAGGAGATCTTCGGATGAATAAAATGAGCAAAGCAATCATCTATGAAGCAAAAAGCGGCGTTCCCCGCTTTGAATGCACGCAGTATAATGAAAAATCAAAGGATTATGCGGTTCTGATTCCCATTATCAATGAAGGAAACAGAATTCATAAGGAGCTCTACAGAGCAAAGAAGCATAATGTGTCGCATTATGCCGATATTATTATATGTGATGGAGATTCCACGGACGGCTGCACGGAAGAAAAGAAGCTTCGGAAGCTTGATGTAAACACTCTTCTTGTCAAAAAAGACGAGGGAAAACAGGGTGCGCAGCTTCGAATGGGAATTTTCTTTGCTCTAAAAAGAGGCTATAAGGGGATCATTACGATAGACGGCAACAACAAAGACAGCATCGAGGACGTACCTCGATTCATAGAAAAGCTCAAAGAGGGATATGACTTAGTTCAGGGCTCGAGATTCCTGAAGGGCGGCAGAGCCATAAATACTCCTCCGATCCGCCTCATATCGGTAAGGCTGATCCACGCGCCCGTGATCTCGCTCACCGCGAGACATCATTTTACCGATACCACAAATGCATACAGAGCTTATTCCTCTGCATACCTGTCAGACACCCGTGTTCAGCCCCTGCGGGATATCTTCATGACCTACGAGCTCCTCGCCTACCTTTCCGTCAGAGCATCACAGCTCGGAATGAAGGTCTGCGAGATTCCCGTTACCAGAGCCTATCCCAAAGCCGGAAAAACGCCCACGAAAATTTCATTTTTCAAAGGTAATGCAGATCTCATGAAGATTTTAATTAAAAATGCTTTAGGATCGTATGCACCAAAAACAAAATGAATAAGTGAACATCCGGGCAGCGTAAACTTTATGCAAAACCTATTGTGACAAAACATACTGTTTTCTATATCAGCTTGCATTTATTGTCTTGACTGATCCGGACGGACGGTTTCTGACCGTCCTATCGTCCACATTCTTTAGTAAACCCGGCGATTTCCTTCAGCACCTCCGCCTTGTCTTTAATGTATCCGCTTTTTCCGCCGAACAGTTCGGCATGGATCGTTCTATAATCATAGAAAGCCGGAGTCTTGCCGGGCAGTTCATTTACAAACTTTCCGCCGCTCAGGTATTCGTAGAGCTCGGCTGCAGATACGGGTTCGGTGGCAGGATGCCAGAGCCTGATGCCGGCATCGAGACATTTTTTTATATCAGACCATAATCCCGAAAGGTCATAAAACTGAAATACGCTTCTCGAATCCGTAAAATTCAGTGCCGAAAATCCCAGCTCAAGGAATATTTTTTTCAATTTCTCCCTGTCCATATCTTTATCCTTCAGCTTCCAAAATCCATTTTCCTGAAGCTCATAATAATCCGTGAGGCAGGCACTTTTTTTCGATAATTCCTTGAATTTTTCGTCCTTTAGCATAAAAGGGGTTATATTGATATAATCATAAATAAAATTCTTTTTGATATTTTTCCCGAAAAGCCCCGGAAGCCTGATAATGAGTGCATCAGGATAATTTTCTCTTACAAAGCGTTCAAAAATGAATCTGTTATATCCGTAAGGAGACAGGCCGTCAGTTTCAATCTCTGAATCCTCATCCACATTTACGGGTGTCTTAAAAATATCTATCGTAGAGATAAGAACCACATTTTTCGGAGCTATCCTTTTGATATTCTCCTCCGCCTCTTCTATTTTGGCCATATCCTGCTCGGGGAAGCTGTCAGCGAGATATTTTTCCGCACGAAGCCCCGAAAAGATAAGAAGATCGGGCTTTGTTCCAAAGGCTTCCTCTATATTCTTCGAATTATAAACTTTTTCTATTTCTTTCCCGGCGGAAGCGTAGATATTACTTCCGACGAAGCCTGTATAACCTACAAGAGCATTCATTTTAAATCTCCTTTTTTACTCTGATATTTTTTTCCGACTCCTCATCTCACTCATTTCCTCCGGTTTTATGACAGCCGCTATACGATTCTATGTATTGTCATTACGGTGCATTTTCCCAGAGTCGACAGTCCGACAATATTCCTGCCATAAGAAACCACGGGCGGTATAAATGAAAAATATTCTATTTTAAGAGTGCCATAGGTATCCGGTATATCAAGCCTCGTCAGATTTGTGATCGACAGATCCTTCGTCTTCCTTCCGTAGCCCAGCATTTTTGCAAGACTCCCGGAGGTCTTACTGTTAAATGCGCCCGCATGCTCAAGATTTATTGCATCCACAAGTGTCGGATCAAATGCTGCCATAAACGGAAGTATAAAATTACGCGCACCATCGTCCTCCAGTTTAGTGTTCATAAGCTCCTGAACCTTCTCAGCATTCTTTCTGAAGGACTTATCAAAATTGTAAGCATATTTTACGGATATTCCCGTAGCCTGATTGCCCATGGATCTGTTGCCGTCTTCACGCGCATCCACTGCATATCCTATATCCAGCTTTCTGCCCATTCTTCTTAAAAATGCAGTCGTTATATACGCAGTAAGTCCAATCCCCCATTCTCTGCATTTTGCAAGAATCTTTGATGTCATTTCAGGAGATATAACATATTCCCTGATATATGACTCCCGGTTATTCCAATAATTTTTATATGCTTTATCGAGATCTTTAAATGTAAACCTTTCTACCCGGCGGCTTTTCTCCTTCTGCCATTTTCTGTTATAAATCTTTGGAATTAATGCCAGTGGTCCTATCCTGTCTTTCAAAGCTTTGTATGATAAATCTCCTGCCGGAACAGTTCTCATTTCAAGTACATTTCCATAAGCACATACTGATTCGGTATCTTCTGACAACCCGGAAGCATAATCAGCCAGATAATTCATAAATGATTCGATAAAATAAACCAGAGATTTTCCATCTCCTCCAAGATGATGCATCAAAAAAAGAATGCCCGCGCCACCAGCTTTTGATTCATAAACAAATCCTCTTATAAACTCGCCTTCCTCAATCTTAAATCTCTTTTTCTCTTCTCTACGGATAATACTTTGCCAATCATTATCCTCAAAATAAATCCTGTTATTTGTCCATGAATCCTTTAATGATATATCATTTAAATCCGGCTGATTACATAAGCAACCATTTTCAGGCTTCTCGTAATAAGCATTCCCGGTCTCATCTATTATCACTTTTGTTCCGAGAATCTCATGACTTCTTACAGCCTTGTCAAATGCGTCTCTGAGCCCTTCTTCGGAAACATTTCCATTTATATGAAAACGCATAGCTATTACTATACTGACATCAAAAAGATCCTGTCTTTCAGTCTCGATTTTCACCCTGTCCATTTGATAGTTCTCCTTATTCAAATGTAATTTCTGATCATGGATATCCATTGCTTCATAACAATTCCGGTCGGCATTATCTTTGAATAGAATCTGAAATAGTTAGCGAAAAACCCGGGAACAGACATATCCCTGCCTCGCCGGCTGTCATTTAATGCCTTCTTAACCACTTTATCTGCACTGATCAAGCCCGGATATTTGATCCTTTTACCATCCTTTCCGGTTCTCGGAAGCATATCCGTATCTACCCAGTAAGGACATACAGCGGTAACTGTAATCCCTTTTTTCCGAAGTTCCATTCCAAGTGCTCTTGAAAAGCTTGTGAGAAATGCTTTGCTGGCTGAATACATCGTAAGATACGGATTGGGTTGAAATGATGATGCTGATGAAATATTCAGAATTTTGGAGCCTTCATGCATATATGGTAATGTGATTAAAATGATCTCTGAAGGCGCACCGCAATTGATCTTGCAGAATCTGCCGACCTCTTCAGTACTCATTTTTCCAAACTCACCCATGTATGCAACACCGGCATCATTTACCAGAATATGCACTTCTATCTTTTCTTTTGCATTACTATCGGCAAGCTTTGACTTTATAATACCAACCCCGTCTATGCATAGATCAGCCTCTATACCGATCACTTTAGAACTTATCTCTTCAAGCCTGTCCAGTTTTTTTCTGTTTCTCCCGATTGCCCAGATTTCGTCTATCTCACTCATCTTTGAACATTCCCTTACAAAACCTGTTCCGATTCCTCCGGTTGCTCCTGTAATGATTGCTATTTTCTTCATGTCACACCTCCAACAGTCTTGATAATGTTTCCTTCGTTACCATTTTGCAGTTTGGTGCAAAAAGCTTTCTGAGTGCATAGAGATATACTGTGCCCCAATAAAGATCGGCAAGATAAACGGCGTCACCCTTAATAACAGTTCCTTCCTTCTGTCCTTTCCGTATTATCTTCGCCAATTCCTTATATAGATCATCAGAATAAATATCCTCATATTGTTCGAGCAGAAGCTGGGTCCTGATAGTAATCTTAACAGTATACTCCTCGTCATTCTTCAGCCTGTTCACCATCTCGGCGGATATCATATCAATCTTTGTCTTTGCGGGAATCGGCATCTTTGCAAGAGCTTTGAGTTTTTTTATCTCATCTTTGTTCTCCGCCCTCTTCCGAATTTCTTCAAATAATTCTTCTTTTGATTTAAAATACAGATAAATCGTTCCCTGCCCGATTCCAATATGTTTTGCCAGATCTCCTATCTTTGTATCCCCAAAACCATTTTTAGCAAAATAAAGAGAAGACATCTTAAGAATCTTCTCCTTCATGTCTTCTCTCATCTTTTTACATTGTTCCTCTGTTTTCGGCATGACACATCTCCCTATGAGAATATTTTTAACTGAACGAATATTCATTCATAAAGCAATGTATCACATATAATTTCATTTGTCAATCGGATTATCATTTTGTCAGCTTCTCATCGGAGTATCATTTCGTCAGCTTCTCAATTCCCTCGAAGCTGTATTGCTTTCTCTTAAATACCAGATTTACGATAAGCTGCAGGTATTTTATGATTATTGTCAGTATTCCGAATAGTCCGAAGAATGCAACCGAAAGGAACAGTATCGTAGTTGTCCAGCCGGCTACCGGATCCGATGACAGGTATATCACCAGCGAATAAACGATCATAAATGCGGACATTATCATCATCAGAACCGTCATTGTAAATGAAAATCTGTATCCGAGCTCTGTAAAAAGGATCAGTGTGTCCGTGGCGAGTCCGGATCTGTACCTTCTTTCCTGCTTATCCTTTTTAATCGTTCCGACATTTTCGGGCTTATAGATTATGGTATCGGTCTTCAGGCCTTGCGTGGCATAAACAGCCTTTCTGTACGGAATGGTCTTGTTCATTGAGCTTATGCGGTTGATAACCCTTCGGCTTAAGATACGAAAGCTTTCCGTATGCATTTTGTAGGAAATATCCGTAAATCTTTCGAAGACCTTGTAAAAAACGGCAGAGGACAGCTTTTCCTTTTTGTCGGGAGCCGCACTCACTATATCAAAACCCTCCAGAGAATGCCTGTAAACCTCCATAATGGTATCCTTGGTAAAGTCGGGAATCGTACTGTCGAATTCGAAAACAAAATCCCCGATTGAAAGATCCACACCTGCATTCATAGCAGTTTCCAGGCCGTGAAAATAGCTCATATTTATAAGAGAAATACTGCAGGATGAAGCATTCTTCCCTATCCTTCTTATCCTGTCCGTACTGTCATCGGTCGAGCTGTCATTTACGCAGATTATCTCGGAGTTTTCAAAATTCCCTTCCAATGTTTCGATGACAGTTTTCAGAAATTCTTCAATCCTGTCTGCCGCATTATGGACATATACTACAGCCGATATAAAATTCTTTTCTTTATTAATCATTGCCAAGTACCTCGTCAAGGTCGTAAACCGTATTTATCTTTCCCGAAAATACCGCCACGAAATCAGGCTTCCGGGAATATTCTCTGATTACTGTAGGCCTTGAATCATCTATTTCGGAACTCATGAGAATGGGCTTCATTGAAAACAGCGACGAATGATAACTGAAGCCGTATTCATCCTTCAGATATTTCTTTGCCAGATTTGCCATATATGGATATGCGGTCTTCGGCTTTGCCGGACAATCACTGCAGTTACCGAGCCTGAAGGTCGAACACATTCCGTTACTCTTTTCCTGGCAGGCAAACCTCGGAACCTCGTCATAGGATGTGGTGTGAGGGGTAAAAGTAACTGATGTAAGAGAATGCATTCCCGTCTTTCCGAAGGGCATTATGGAGAAAAACGGCCCGTCCATCACGGTAAAGCCGTATTTCTTCAGCTCCTCATTTGTTTCGCACAGGATTATCTCACACAGCTCATATTTGATGCCGAACTTTTCATACCCCAGCATATCAAGTATCTGATTTGTCCCTGCGTATGCGGCGCTAAGGACAAAAGGCGTATGATACTCATTTCCGTTTGCATATATGACGAATTCGTCCTGCAGCTTTTCTATCCTCGTTATATCCGCTCCGAAAGATAGCTTGATATGCTTTATCTCACCGATTTTCTCCAGGTAATGATCACGCAGGATCTTTGCATCGTAAGTATACTCTCTGGTGAGAAATGCGCCGTCGCACATTCCCTCCTTAAAATACCTTGCGGGACTCAGTTCTTCGCAGGGAATATTCGCAGCCCTGCAAAAGCTCTTGAACTGCTGTCCGTCCGTCCATGAATACTTGCTCGACGTGGCGTAGATTTTTTTGAACTCACTGTTGATGCAGAATCCGAAATCCTTGTTAAAGCGTTCAAAATACCCCGCAGATTTCATTGCGGTGGAAATGGATCTCGGATAATGATATCCTTGATGAACCCTCGCCTGATTGATATATGTAGCTCTTTGAAAAGGAGCCATGTCGCATTCGAGAACAAGGACATTTTCCCCTCTTTTCCCCGAATAGAGCGCACTGTACAACCCGTACAGTCCTGCTCCTATTATCACTTTATCGTATCTTTCCATAAATGTGTCCTTAACTTCTTTCACTTTCCTTTAAAGAATTTAGCACAAAAATACTCATTTCTCAATCAAAACCGTAATCCGGATACCGCCGGACAAAGATCTATGATAAACGCAGGGTAATGCGTGCTCAATTGCTCGATTGTATGTGCATGAGATTGAGTGATTTATAGCGTACGAATTTTTATGATTGGATGCGTCTCAAAATCGCGTACTTGTTTATACCGGCGAAATTTGTTATATTCTAAGAGCAGCCAATAATTCACAAAATCACATTTTAAAAGGAGGCAAAAATGAAAAACTATTTTGATCTTACCGATCGTGTTGCTATTGTTACCGGAGCTTCTACAGGTCTCGGAGTGCAGATGGCGAAAGCACTTGCAAGCCAGGGAGCAAAGGTTGTTTGTATGGCAAGAAGACAGAATCTTATAGATGAAGTTGCCGCAGAGATTACTAAGGAATTCGGCGTAGAGGCTGTCGGTATCAGATGCGATATCACCGACACTGAAAATGTCAACGCCGCAATTGATGCCGTTCTCGAGAAGTTCGGACGCATTGATGTTCTGATCAACAATGCCGGAACAGGCGCGGTTGCACCTGCTGAAGACATTACTGATGAACAGTTCAAAAACGAAATTGATATCGACCTTTTCGGTTCATTTAAGGTTGCAAGGGCTGTAGCTAAGAAGGCTATGATTCCCGCAAAATACGGACGCATTATAAACATTGCTTCCATGTATGGTCTTGTAGGAAACAAGGTAGCGCCTGCTTCACCTTACCACGCTGCAAAGGGCGGAATGGTTAATCTTACAAGAGCGCTTGCTGCCGAATGGGGCAAATACGGAATCACCGTAAATGCAATCTGTCCCGGATACTTCTACTCACCCCTCACAAAGGAAACACTCGACAGTGACTTCTTCCAGGCAAATGCAAAGACAATGATCCCTCTCGAGAGATACGGAAACGAAGGTGAGCTCGATACAGCCGCACTCTTCCTCTCCTCCCCTGCATCAACCTATGTAACAGGAGTCATGCTCCCCGTCGACGGAGGATACACTAGTATGTAGGTATGAAAACTCATCAAGAGTTTTCATACCGTATATGCCCTGCTCCATAGGAGCAGCCTTGCGAAGCAAGGTTAACGCACGGCCCACCTTTGCCGACGGGTAAGGCTTTCGAGTATGCATCAGGCATACTCGTT
>CACYCJ010000299.1 GCA_902772925.1 uncultured Lachnospiraceae bacterium | reverse complement strand
GTCCAGTCATTGATGCTTGCGGACTTTACGGTCCTGAGAGTTGTCGCTATCACCTTCATATTGGGATAGGTCAAAGACGCATTTCTGACCATCGACTTATAGCCCTCTATATTCAGCTTCGAAAACGAAGGATCGCTGCCGGGAACCTCAAGTCCGAGGCACGCCATAAAATCCTCTTCATTTCCGATCATAACATCAACATACCTTGCAATTTCTTTATTAACCTCCTGCGCCTTCTCCTTACCGCCTATGGAGTTCCACATGGATGGTCTGTAATTCAGATCGTAGGACACGACGGTTCCGTATTTCTTGGCCGTCTTAACAACCTCGATCACTGTCTTACTCGACTGTTCGGAAAGTGCCGCATATATCCCGCCGGTATGCAGCCATCTTACGCCGAGCTCACCGAATAATCTTTCAAGATCAAAGTCTTCGGGTGTTGCTTTTGATATGGCGGTATTTGCCCTGTCGGAGCATCCGAGCGCACCCCTTACGCCGAATCCTCTTTCGGTAAAATTAAGACCGTTTCTGCATTCCCTGCCGATTCCGTCGGTTTTCATCCATTTAATAAATGAAGTATCAACACCGCCCTGTTCTATCAGATCCTTAACAAGCTTTCCGACTTCATTATCCGCAAACGCGGTTATCACCGCAGTCCTAAGTCCGAAGCATTTATGAAGTGCGCGAATCACATTATACTCCCCGCCGCCTTCCCATACATCAAAGCTCCTTGCGGTTCTTATCCGTCTTTCACCCGGATCGAGCCTCAGCATGATCTCGCCGACGGATACTGCATCATATGCATATGTTCCTTCTTTTTTCAGATTAAGATTCATATGTGCCCCCTCATATTACATTGTTCAACTCAATATATACTTCGTATGTAATCATATTTCGTATATAATTATAGTTCGTATGTAATTATAGTTCGTATGTAATTATAGTTCGTATGTGATTATACTCCGCATTAATTATACTTCGTATGTAATCATATTTCGTATGTAATATACTTCATAAATAATCACATCGTATATTATACAAAAATATGGTGATAATATCTATACTCAACTCAAAGTTCCTGTATTTATAATTATAGTACTTTATTAATGAGACTGTAATTGTACCGTTATACTCGCCCTTTCACTCCGCTCCCCCCGAAGTTCAAAAAGCAATAATTTTCCCGGTTTTTCCTTACAATTATTGCTTTTTCGAGTTTCTCACCTTTCCCCGAAGCCCTAAAAGCAATAATTTTCCCGATTTTTCCTTACAATTATTGCTTTTTCGAGGTCCTCACCTTTCCCCGAAGCCCAAAAAGCAATAATTTTCCCGGTTTTTCCCTGAAATTATTGCTTTGCGTAATCATTCATAATAGTGTATCATTTTCATCATGAATATTTTAAGGCGTTAACATTTTTATGAGGGCTTTGTTATGAGCGTTTTTGTAAGATTTGAAAATGTATCGAAAATATATAAGTCGGGGGATGTGGAGATTAAGGCGCTGAGCGATGCGTCCTTCGAAATTGAGAAGGGTGAGTTCTGTGTCATAGTCGGGCAATCAGGTGCCGGCAAAACCACTCTTCTAAATTTGCTCGGCGGAATGGATAAGGCTACGAGCGGACGCATCATTATGGATAATGAAGAAGTCAGCAGCTTCAACCGTTTCAGGCTTGAAAACTACAGACGGCGGGATATAGGATTTGTTTTTCAGTTTTATAATCTGATTCCGAATCTGACAGCAAAGGAAAATGTCGAGATTGCGGCACAGCTTTGCAATGACAGCATCCCAGCCGATGAAATCTTAAGGGCTGTGGGGCTCAGTGAAAGAATCGGCAATTTCCCTTCGCAGCTTTCCGGCGGCGAGCAGCAGCGTGTAGCCATTGCCCGCGCTCTTGCGAAAAAGCCCAAGCTCCTGCTATGTGATGAACCTACGGGCGCATTGGATTATGAAACCGGAAAATCCATCCTTCAGCTTTTGCAGGACACCTGCAGAAAGGACGGAAAGACTGTCATTATGATAACCCACAATTCCGTTCTCACATCCATGGCAGACCGTATAATCCATGTAAGAAGTGGGAAGATTTCATCCGTAAGAATGAACCAAAACATCATCCCAATCGAAGAACTGGAGTGGTGAAAAACCTATTTTTAACAACAGTATCAGAACATAGTTTCAACAACAGTATCAAATCTTATTTTTGAAATAGAACCCGAAAGGCTTTTTTATGACCAAGGCACTCCGTAAAAATATCATAAAATGCATCACCGGCAGTTTAGGCCGTTTTTTTGCTATTTTCATGATCATATTTATCGGAGTCGCATTCTACTCGGGACTCAGGCTTACCAAGCCCGACATGGTAGCAACGCTAAAGGATCATATCGACAGAGACGGCTTCTACAATCTTCGTCTTATCTCCACTATCGGCTTTAACGATGACGAGCTAAGCGCCATAAGAAAGATTGACGGTATCGAAAAAGCCGAAGGCAGCTACTCCATGGATTTTCTCGGAACCAACAACGATCTTACGAGATCCGTCCGGGCGCATCTTATACCCGAGGATATAAATAAGATCACTCTGTTTGCCGGACGCCTTCCCGAAAAATCCAATGAATGTGTCGTTGACTGTTACAACTTCTCCGAAGACGATATCGGAACCACGCTCACCTTGAGTGATAAAAACGATTCCGACACCTTCGACTTCTTTACACATGACGAATACACTATCACGGGGCTCGTCCAGTCTCCTCTCTACTTAAGTTTTGAATATGGCACGACTTCTCTCGGAAACGGCACTCTTGATACCTATGCGTATTTTCCCGGGGATGCATTTGATTCGGAGTATTATACCGAAATCTATGTTACCTTTGACAAGGATCTGCCGCTTTATTCCGATGAATACGACGATAACTGTGAAAAGATGGAGGACATCCTCGATAAAGATGTGACAATCCTCCTTAACAACAGATACAAAGATCTTATAGCCGATGCCGAAAATGAGCTTCAGGACGGAAAGGACACTCTTGAAGAAAAAGAAGCCGACGGTAAAAAGGAGCTTTCCGACGCAAAGGCAGAGCTTGATGATGCATTAAAGGAATTGAATGATGCAAAGCAGACCCTTGCAGACGGAAAGAATGAGCTTGACGATGCTAAAGGTAAGCTTGACGATGCGGCAAAGCAGTTAAGTCCAGGTTCCACCTCATGGATTGCCGCCATAAATGATGCCGAAAGCACATATAGTAATGGTATTAAAACCTTAGAGGAAACCAAAAGGGACGCAACCGCAAAGATAAATTACGCAAGAAAACAGCTTGCCGAAAATGAGGCTTTGTACAAAAAAAGCATTTCGGATTACAAAAACGGTCGCGCCGCATATGAGGAAGGCCTGAGAAAAATAAGCGAAGGTTATGCAGCGTATGAAGACGGACTTTCCAAATATAACGAAGGACTTAAGCAATATGAAGAAGGGCTTAATGCCTATAATGAAAATGTAAAGAAATACAAAGCTGCCGAGTACGAATACAAAAAAGGTCTGAAAGAATACGAGGACGGAAAAGCAAAGTACGAAGCAGGACTTGCCGAATATGAGTCAGGACTTGCCGAATATACAAAGGCCGAAAGCGAGCTTGATGCTGCTTATGCACAGCTTGAGGCAGCAAAGCCGTATATCTCCGAGGAAGAATACCTTGCCAAAAAAGCAGAGCTTGACAGTGCTTCCGAAATACTAAAGCAAAAGAAAGCCGAGCTTGATAATGCAAAGGCAACCCTCGACGCAACCAAGGTCCAGCTTGAAAGTGCAAAGGAAGAGCTTGATAAGGCGGCCGCCGGACTCTCGGTTTTTAAGACGGAGCTCGATAAGGCGAAGAAAACATTGGATGAGACAGCTTCTATCCTTAAAGCATCAAAGGATACTCTTGACAGCTCAAAGGCGGAGCTTGACAAAGGCAAGGCGGAGCTTGAGAGATCAAAGGCCGCATTGGATCAGGCCGAACTTCAGTTAAAGGAATTCCGTAAAAAGCTTGATGAAGGCAAAGCAGAAATAGATGCTAACGAAGCATTTCTAAACCGTGAAACAGCAAACGCAGAGGCACAGCTTTCACAGCTTCGAAGCGGTATAGACGCATTCAGATCGGGAGTTATCAGCTACAATAACGGACTCAGGGATTATAACGAAGGACTTTCCGAATACGAAGACGGGCTTTTGAAATACGAGGACGGATTAAAGGAATACAGCGACGGTAAGAAGGAATTTGATGAGAAGATCAAGGAAGCAAAGGATGATATCGCCGATGCAGAGGAAAAGCTCAGCGATGCAAAGTCCAAGGATGTTAAGCTTTACATTTTAGATAGAATGACTTCCATAGCATACAACTCATTTATGACGGATTCGATCATAGTCGAAAAGATTTCGGCTGTGTTTCCTATCTTCTTTTTCCTTGTTGCGGCACTAGTCTG
>CACYCJ010000298.1 GCA_902772925.1 uncultured Lachnospiraceae bacterium | reverse complement strand
TTAAACTTTACCTTGAACTTACTGTTTGGTTTCGTTCTTCCGAAACTCTTCTATCGGATTTCTCCGAATCGCCTTAAAGGCTTTTTTTAAAAGAATTTTCGGGGTTGTGATATTATTAAGTTGTTAAAGAACTGTTTCTTTTTTCTGTCGTTTTCCGCGACAGCTTTGTTATATTATCACTTTGACTTGACCTTGTCAACAACAATTTTTAAATTTTCTTAATTTTTTTTAATATTCTTTTAATATCTTTTTTTAATTAAAACGCAGGGAGATTTAACATCTCCCCGCGCCATGGTTTATTACCAATATATTTTACTTAGCATAGAATGCTATTCCTTCATCCTTCCAGCCTGCTTTAACAAGAGTTTTTTCTGCTCCGGTATGTTTATAAAGTATCGCATACATGTCATTCTTTCCCGGTAAATAGCTGTCAAAACTCTAGCATAAACATAGTCATTTTTTATCAGTTTTTTACAAAAATGTAAACTCTTTATTACGCCTCACTCTGCATACTCAGCTTCTCAGCCTGATCTGCCGCGGTAAGAGCATCTATTATCTCCTGAATGTCACCGTTCATTATTTCCTCAAGCCTGTATAATGTGAGCTTGATCCTGTGATCGGTAACACGACTCTGAGGGAAATTGTAGGTACGGATTTTTTCGGAACGATCTCCTGAACCTATCTGGCTCTTTCTCGCCTGAGCCTCGGCATCATGAGCCTTCTGCTGTTCAAGATCATAAAGCTTTGTACGAAGAAGTGCAAATGCCTTATTCTTATTCTGAAGCTGAGACTTTTCGGTCTGACTGTAAATAACTATACCTGTAGGTATATGAGTAAGTCTTACGGCAGAGTCAGTCGTATTGACACACTGACCACCGTTTCCGGAAGCACGCATTACATCTATCCTGATATCCTTTTCGTCTATAACAACATCCACATCCTCTGCTTCCGGAAGAATGGTTACGGATGCAGCCGATGTATGAATACGACCTCCGGATTCGGTTTCGGGAACCCTCTGAACACGATGAACACCGGATTCATATTTCAGCTTTGAGTAAGCACCCTTACCCTTGATCATAAATTCAGCTTCTTTTAAGCCGCCGATTCCCGTCTCCTGAAAATTGACAAGCTCTGTCTTCCATCTGTTGCTCTCGGCGTATTTCTGATACATTCTGTATAATTCATACGCAAAAAGCGCAGACTCCTCTCCGCCTACACCTGCACGGATCTCAACAACTACGTTTTTATCATCATTGGGATCCTTGGGAAGAAGAAGTATCTTCAGCTCATTTTCACATGCTTCAATCCTCTTCTTTGCATCCTGAAGCTCCTCCTTTGCAAGCTCTCTCATTTCCTCATCGGACTCTTCACCGAGGATATCCAGGCTGTCCTGCTCATCCTGCTTTGCCTTCTTATATTCATTATACTTTTCTACGATAGGAGCTATATCGCTCTGCTCCTTCATAAGCTTCTTATACCTTTCCTGATCATTTATAACTGCGGGATCGGAAAGCTCCTGCATAAGACTGTTTAACTTTTCAACAAGATCATCTAATTTATCAAACATCTTTTTTCACCTCACATATATTCTACCGGTAAAACCGTTAACTATCATCTTCCTATGGCAACGACTCTGTCAAGCCCTGCCAGATCATTGATCACATCAATATCATTGTAGCCTTTTTCATAAAATACAGCCCGGACAGCATCAGCCTGATCAAAGCCGATCTCAAGGAAAATCCTTCCGTCCTTTTTCAGAAAACCGGCAGCATTTTCCGCTATAATCCTGTAATAATAAAGACCGTCTTCATTTTCATTATTTCCGCATAAAGCTTCTTCAGGTTCAAAATCAGCCACCTCCGGCATAAGACGCGCTACATCCCCCGTCCTTATATAGGGGGGATTTGAAAGAATCAGATCAAACCTTCTTCCTTCAAGCGCCCCGAACATATCAGACCTTATTATTTCACAATCAACACCAAGGTCAGTGCAATTTTTTTTGCATATCTCCAGTGCGGCATTCGAGATATCACTAAGGGTAAGCGAAATATCCTTCCCCTCTTCAGTCAGGTATTTGTAAACAGAAATCCCGATGCAGCCGGAGCCTGTACACAGATCAAGTATGCTGAGCTTCTTATTATCCGGTTCTTTCTCTTTAATGTAATTTAAAGCCTCGGAGACAAGAATCTCTGTATCCTGTCTCGGAATAAGAACGGCCTCAGATACATTAAATTCAAAATCCATAAATGCGGCTCTGCCCGTAAGATACTGCAGGGGATAATGCTCTGCCCTTTTACTTATAAGTGCAAAAAAATCTCTTGCCTCTTTTTCGGAAGCCTCATCATGATATTTCATTACAAGCTCTGAAAGCCCGATGCCTGTCACATTCATAAGGAGCATCCGGGAATCAAACTGTGAATCATTTATTTTTTTGTTATCCAGTATATCCTTACCGGATCTGATAAGCTCCAAATATGTCATGGCATACTACTTTTCAAATGAATTATGGTTTACACAGTGTATATATTCCCGCCAGTCTACGACTGCTTCAACCGATTTAATGGCAACCTCTATCATATCATCGTCCGGTTCTCTTGTGGTAAGCCTCTGAAGCCAGAGCCCGGGCTTACTGAGAATATCTGCAAATGCATTTTCGTGTCTGCCGGCATATCTGATAATCTCGTAAGCAATGCCTCCTACAACGGGTATAAGAATAATTCGGTACAAAAGGCGAAGCCACAGAATATCCGTATTTATCACCATGAACAGAAGTATGCTGATAAGCATTACCAGAAATACGAAGCTTGTTCCGCATCTCTTGTGAAACCTTGAAGCACGCCTTACATTTTCAACGGTAAGCGGCTTTCCCGATTCCATACAGTTGATCGTCTTATGCTCAGCACCGTGATACATATAAGTCCTTTTAATATCATTCATAGCGGTAATAGCATATACATAAACAAGGAAGATTATCAGCCTGATCACTCCCTCGGCGATATTGACAACAAAATTGCTGTCCGTAAACTTATAGATGATCGTGGAAATGAGAGTAGGCAGAAGCACAAAGAGTCCCAGGGCAAAAGCAAGTGAAAGTATAAGAGTCAATATAAGATACCCCTTTTCACTCTGCTTTTTCTTAAGCCTTTCCATTTCTTCCTTGTCCTTTGCTTTTTCTTCCTCGGACATGGAAGGATCATCCTCTTCTTCAAAGTACTGTGCCGAATCCATT
Organism: uncultured Lachnospiraceae bacterium; assembly: GCA_902772925.1. Taxonomy (GTDB): domain Bacteria; phylum Bacillota; class Clostridia; order Lachnospirales; family Lachnospiraceae; genus Eubacterium_Q. The sequence goes on along the minus strand of CACYCJ010000298.1, from coordinate 2,560 downwards.
AGCGTCTTAAGACCTATATAAAGCGATTCTATAAAATTCACCACACCCCTGATAAGAGGAATGCTGTTTAGCTTATGGGTTTCACTATAGGATTTATACTTATGTACATCAACCTGAATCTCCTTGTCAGGCTTTCTAACGGCGATGGCATAGCTATCGGGTCCCTTCATCATTACTCCCTCAAGGATTGCCTGTCCGCCAATGTTACAGTATTTCATTTCATTCTCCAACTTATATCCTGTCGGATATACTACAAAAATAGGTTGAGATTTCTCTCAACCTATGTAATGTCAAATTCAATATAAGTAATTTATTTAACGCCGTATTTCTTATTGAACTTATCAATACGACCACGAGCAGCAACTGTCTTCTGCTGACCTGTGTAAAATGAATGACATTTTGAGCAAATTTCAACGTGAATATCTTCTTTTGTTGAACCTGTGACAAACTCATTACCACAGTTGCATACTACCTTTGCCTGATAATAATCAGGATGTATTCCTTCTCTCATTTCAATCTCTCCTTCTAACATTAACTATATGAAACACGCAACCTTCGCGGGTCCTGGGGCCTCGCAAAAGAAATAATGCCTCGATCTCATACCAGCAACGCAAAACAATATATCACAGCATAGAACATAATTCAAGTTTTTTTTGAAAAAACCTGAATTTATATTAAATGCGCCGATTGCGGATAACAGGAGTTGAACCTGCACGGGATTCCCCACCAGAACCTAAATCTGGCGCGTCTGCCAATTCCGCCATATCCGCTAATATTTCATCCGGTCACGCTGCGTGCTATTAAGCCGCCGCGCAACCCGAATAAAAATCATTTTTCAGAGTCGTCAGTTAAGCCTCAGCCTGGTGCCCTTACCTCCGGGATTTGTTATCTTTATCCTTGAAAAAGGCACATCATCGATAAGAGAGTCGCCGCTTCGCCCTATAGCCGCCGATATAAGCTTGTCGCCATCCGCAAGCTTTATGAGCTTGATGCCGCCGGCACCCTTGCCCTGAACAGCAATATCCTCGGTCTTAACCTTTATAAAGTTACCGTTTTCACTTCTTGCGGCAAGAATGTCTCCTTCTTCGATCTCCTTTACAAAGATCGGAACATCGCCGGTTTTTGCCGCCGCCACCTTCTTTCTCGTAACATCGAAGCCGTTTCCTTCGACTCTCTTTGCGCGTCCGTTATCGTAAACGAACAAAATTTCCTTTGTTATTATATCACTTAAAGCCGCGATGTAAACAACATTTTCATCAGAGTCCATTTCGCAGAATTCGAACACCTGCGTTCCCTTGTCGGAAAGCTTACCGAATATGCTTCCGCCCTGTTTTCCTGTCTGCTTTTTAACCTGCTTCTTTATAAGATCCTGAAGCTTGATGATATAAGCAAAGCCCTTATCCGAAAATGCTATAAGCCTCTCGGTGGAAATGGTATTCACATAGAACCTGTAATCCTTTTCTATCTGTTCACGGTTCTTGTCATATACCGACTGATCAATAACCTTAAGATAATAGAATCTGTCAAGGAGTACAGCAACCTCAACCGGTTTTTCCTCAGCCTTCTTTATCTTTATCTCACCGATATCCTTTATAACAGTTCTTCTCGGTGTGGCATATTTCTTAAGAAGCTCCATATCCGCGATCATCTGCTTCTTCATTTCCGCAGGTGACTTAAGCAGCTTTGAGTATTTCTTTATCTTCTTTTCCGATTCGGCAAGCTCCTTCTTCAGCATATCGATCTCGAGACCGATAAGTCTTGACAGACGCATTGCAAGAATCGCATCAGTTTGCTTTTCGGTAAAATGCAGCGATCTCGCATCAATCTCAGAGCCCTTAAACCTGAATTTAATGCCTTCGGTATCTCCGGTCATAAGGCACTTCTTTGCAATGCTGACTGTTTTAGAACCTCTGATGATCTCAATGATAAGGTCGATGACATCCACTGCTTCGAGCAGACCTTCCCTTATCTCCTTCTTTTCCTCTTCCTCGGAAAGAAGCTTGGTATACTTCTTGGTATAAACCTCGGTCTTGAAATCGGTATAAACCTTAAGTATCTTCTTAAGTCCCATTACCTGAGGCTTCTTATTGTTAATGCAATTGATATTTACACCGTAGGTATCCTCAAGTCCTGCCTTCTTATACAGAATGTTAAGCATATTTTCAATCTCTTCATCAGTGGTGCCCTTCTTAACATCTATGCACAGGCATTCGCCGTTCTTGTCACCTCTGTCGGCGATATCGACAACCTGGGGAAGCTCTCTGTTTCTTACCAGATCGGCAACGGTATTCAGGAATTTCTCCGTACTGCCTATCATAGTATACGGAATTTCGGTTATACAGATAGATTTTCTTCCTTTACCTATATCCCTTATCTCAGCCTTACCTCTTACACGAAGTCTGCCCTGTCCCGTTTCATATATAGAAAGGAGATTCTCTCTTGATGTGTTTATGATACCACCGGTTGCAAAATCCGGTCCCTTAATGATATCCAGAAGCTCATCCGTGGTAATCTCGGGATTTCGAATGTATGCAATGGTTCCGTCTATAACCTCTCCGAG
>CACYCJ010000297.1 GCA_902772925.1 uncultured Lachnospiraceae bacterium | reverse complement strand
TCCGACACGAGGCTTCTTAATATCTTCATTTAAGGGAAGATTATCAAAATCTCTTACAATATCACGACATATAGCACCGAAATTTCTCGAGCCTCTTTCAATATCCCTGATACAGATCTTTTCCCATTTGCGATGAAGCTTGTTGGCAGACCCGGGAATCTTTTCATACGGTCTTGTGTGATAGAGTACTCTCATGAAAAGATCGCCGTACATTACAGCGTGAAGGCTGCATTTGAGACCCTTCCAATTGTACTTAAGACCGGAGTTTTTCTCAATGCCCTGGGCGCTGATGCTTATAACCGGAATTTCCGGATGGCCTGCATTTTCAAGAGCTCGTCTTATAAATCCGATATAGTTTGTGGCCCTGCATCCGCCTCCTGTCTGAGTAATGGCAACGGCAGTTTTCGAAAGATCGTACTTTCCGGATTCTATTGCCTCCATCAGCTGTCCGACAACAATGATGGAAGGGTAGCAGGCATCATTATTAACAAATTTAAGACCGGTATTAACCGTAGCCTTCTCCGCATCTTCAAGCATGACAAAGTTAATGTGCATATGACGAAGACCTGCCTGCAGCATTCCGAAATGAATCGGCGACATCTGAGGACAAAGAACTGTATAGTCGTCCTGCATTTCCTTTGTAAACTCAACCTTTTTAATGCTGCTTGAAGAAGGAACGATAGGATAGTTCTTCTTATGCCTTACCTTAACGGCGGAAATAAGAGAACGGATCCTTATCCTTGCGGCACCAAGGTTGCTGACCTCGTCTATCTTAAGAACGGTATATATCTTATTTGATTTTGCAAGAATATCATTTACGCAGTCCGTGGTCACGGCATCGAGACCGCAGCCGAATGAAAACAGCTGGACAAGCTCAAGGTTTTCGCTCGTTTTAACATAATTTGCCGCCTTGTAAAGTCTGCTGTGATACATCCACTGGTCGGATACGATGAGGGGTCTGTCAACCTCGCCGAGATGTGAGATCGAATCCTCTGATAAAACCGCAAGACCGTAGGAATTGATCAGCTCGGGGATACCGTGATTGATCTCGGGGTCAACATGGTAGGGACGACCGGCAAGAACGATACCGAACTTATTGTTTTCCTTGAGGTACTTGATAGTCTCTTCACCCTTTTTACGAATGTCGCTTTTAACCGATTCGGCTTCAGCGTAAGCCATATTTATAGCGTGGCTTATCTCTTCTCTGGTAACATCAGTATATTTGGAAAACTCTCTGAACATTCTGTCCTTCAGAGCCTTGGGATTATCAAGCGCAAGGAAAGGTCTAATGTAAGTAATGTGATTAGTCTCGATTTCCTCCATGTTATTCTTGATATTTTCCGAATATGAGGTAACGATAGGACAGTTATAATGATTATTAGCGTCCGGAGTCTCATTCATCTCATAAGGAATGCAGGGATAAAAGATATTTTTAAGACCGCTCTTAATCAGCCACATAACATGACCGTGACTTATCTTTGCGGGATAGCATTCCGTATCACTGGGGATGGACTCTATTCCAAGCGCATAAATAGCCTTTGAGGACTTGGGTGAGAGTATGACTCTGTATCCGAGCTCGGTAAGGAATGTGAACCAGAAGGGATAATTCTCGTACATATTCAGAACCCTCGGAACACCTATCTCACCACGCCTTGCTTTATTCTTGGGAAGAGGCTCATAGCCGAAGATCCTTTCGAATTTATAATCGTAAAGGTTAGGCATATTAAATGCATTTTTCTTAAGACCGAGACCTCTTTCACATCTGTTACCGGTGATGAAACGCCTACCGCCGGTAAAGTTGTTGATCGTGAGAAGGCAGTTGTTTGTACAACCCTTGCAACGGGTCATCGTAGTTGAATAGGTAAGAGCGTCAACATCCTTCGATGAAAGAGTAGTGGATTTGAAATCTTCGGTGTAATTGTCCTTAGCAATAAGTGCAGCACCGAATGCGCCCATAATACCTGCAATGTCAGGTCTGATAGCTGTACATCCGGAAACAAGCTCAAACGCACGAAGAACGGCGTCATTATAAAATGTTCCACCCTGAACGACTATATTTTTGCCGAGCTGCTTGGGATCGGTAAGCTTGATAACCTTAAGAAGCGCATTTTTTATAACGGAATATGCAAGTCCTGCGGAAATATCCTCAACGCTTGCGCCTTCCTTCTGAGCCTGCTTAACCTTTGAATTCATGAAAACGGTACATCTCGAGCCGAGGTCGATGGGCTTCTCAGCAAAGAGAGCAATCTTTGCAAAATCCTGTACCTCGTAGTCGAGACTTCTTGCGAAGGTTTCGATAAATGAGCCGCAGCCGGAAGAGCAGGATTCATTGAGCATCACATTATCAACAACGCCGTTCTTTATCTTGATACATTTCATATCCTGACCGCCGATATCGACTATGGTATCAACCTCGGGATTAAAAAATGCTGCAGCAGTGTAATGCGCTATTGTCTCAACTTCTCCGTAATCAAGCGAAAAAGCAGACTTAAGAAGAGCTTCTCCGTAGCCTGTGGAGCAGCTTCCTGCAATTTTAGCGGTAGAAGGAAGCTTTGAGTAAATTTCCTTCATTGCCTTTATTGTTGTATTAACGGGACTGCCGTTATTATTGCTGTAAAAATCATAAAGAAGCTCGCCGTCCTCACCTATAAGAGCAAGCTTTGTGGTTGTTGAGCCCGCATCGATCCCGAGGAACACATTTCCCTTGTAGGTGGAAAGGTCGCCTCTTTTAACATGATAGGAATGCTGCCTTTCTATGAAGCTGTCATAGCTTTCCTTATCCGGGAAAAGAGGGTCGAGACGGTTTACCTCAACCTCTATCTTAAGCTCGGGTGTAAGACTTTCGGCAAGTGACTTAAGGGTAACGGTCTTTTCATCAGATGCATGAAGAGCGGCACCGATTGCAGCAAAAAGATGAGAATTTTCGGGAGCGATTATATGCTCGTCATCAAGATTAAGTGTCCTGATAAAGCATTCCTTCAGCTGATCCATAAAATGAAGGGGACCACCGAGAAATGCAACATGACCTCTGATGGGTTTGCCGCATGCAAGACCTGAGATCGTCTGATTTACAACAGCCTGGAAGATTGAAACCGCAAGATTGGGCTTTGTGGCTCCTTCATTGATGAGCGGCTGAATATCGGTTTTAGCAAATACACCGCATCTTGCGGCGATGGGATATACGGTATCATAGGATTTTGCATATTCATTAAGACCGGATGCATCAGTCATAAGAAGAGCAGCCATCTGATCGATGAATGAGCCTGTACCGCCGGCACAGACACTGTTCATTCTCTGCTCAATTCCGGATTTGGAGAAATAAATAATCTTTGCATCCTCGCCTCCGAGCTCTATGGCAACATCAGTCTTCGGAGCACTGTCCTCGAGAGCTGATGAAACGCAGACAACCTCCTGCTCGAAGGGAACATCTATAACCTTGGCAAGAGCAAGTCCGCCGGAGCCTGTAATATCCGGAGCAACCTCACAGTCACCTAACTTTTCCATAGAATTTTCAAGAAGCTCCTTCAGAGTTTCCTTTATCCTGGCAAAATGCCTCTGATATGCGGAAAAGAGTATATTATGGTCTTCGTCTATTATGGCAATTTTTACCGTTGTCGAACCGATGTCGATTCCTAAATGTTTCATATATATATAGTTCCTTTCTTAACCGAAGTAAATGTAATACCCCGGCTCCTGATAAGTTCAAACAAGTATTTTATCTCATAATCATTTCTTTTTCAATCAGATAATGTGTCAAAAAAAAGATTAGATTTGTTGAGTTTTTGTGATTTTTATATTATAATGTGTTTCGTTTTAGGCTTTTGCCAATTAACTGATAACAGAGGTTTATTGATGAATAACAGATCTAACGATTATAAAAAGAGAATTGTATTCCCATTCAATGTATCACTTATTGTCATAGGATGCATTATCATCGGCTATATCATAATGTTCGCATTCCCGTCATTATATGACAAATTACATTTTGTTCCTTATTACATAATGTATGAGCATCAGTATTGGAGACTGATAAGCTGGATATTTACCGCGCCTTTCGGACTCGGATCGTTTCTTTCGTTTATATTTCTTCCCATATGTCTGTATTTCTATTATTCGATAGGAAACACATTGGAGATGGTATGGGGCAGGAGACAGCTTATGCTTTTTCTCCTTACCAGCGTTATCCTGACAGATGTCTGCGTTATGGTGTCTGCATTCATAGTTGCCCGCATCAATCAGGCTCTTCTCATGGATTTCGTAATGAGTCCGATGTACTATCTGATCCTCAGCATGTATCTTGCATTTGCGTATATCAATCCGGATATGCAGGTTATGCTGTACTTCGTGATCCCTCTGAAAATGAAATGGCTGGCTATCATTGATATAGTTTATATTGCATATATGTTTATCGTATGCGGAAGCCTTTTTACCAGGGTCACCATTATTTGCTTCGTAGCAACCTTCGGACTTTTCTTCTTCGTCGATCATGCAAAGGGCTCCGGACTTAAATCCGTGAAGAAGCACGCCGATATGAGGAGAAATTTCAGAAAAGCCGCTTATAAAGCCGAAGCAGAAAGAAATATGAAGCGGAATATCAGGGAAATGCAGAAAAATACCGGCAAAGAAGGCTATGATCCGGATTCAACCTACAGTGAAGTTGATAAGCTTGCAAGAAAGCCTTTTAATCCTGATAATTCCAAGTATAAGGATACAAAGACCATTCACCGGTGTGCGGTATGCGGAATTACCGAAAAGGATGATCCGGAAATGGAATTCAGATACTGTTCGAAATGTAACGGCAACCTTGAATACTGCCGGGAGCATTTATTTACGCATGAACATGTAAAATGGTAAGGGAGAGTTTTCGTGAAAAGAGAAGCAATAAGACTGATAAATGATATAAAGGCTGACAGAAACAGGGAGGAAAGTTTAAACAGATTCATAGATCTTACATCTACTGCATATCTTGAATATGCTGCCATAAAGCTTTCACTCAATTATTTCACATTCAGGGAAATGATAGATTCAAAGCAGGGAGAGAGGCTGGAGGAGCTTACCTCTTATATGAAGACGATCGAAAAGTCTCTTTCTGACGCATTTTCCGGAAAAAATTCCGAAAAGGGATATGAGGAAGTAAAGAAGCTTCGTGAGCTTCTTACGGATAAAATGAGAGTGCTGACTGCATATACTTCGGTGACGGAAATCTATGAATATATCATTAATCGTCTGGAGTATAAATTCGAATCGGATATCGAAGAAGTATTTCCCGAAGAGATGGCCGAAGAGATGTACGAATTTGTATTTGCCGATAATGACAAGGTTGCCGTCAATTCGAAGATACAGAGCTTTGTGGCCCAGCTTCCCGTCAGAATGACAAAGACAAGATTTTATGATATCATCTCTAACTCATTTGCTCTCTATAAGGGCGGTGAGAAAAAGGCTCTTGATGAATTCGTGGAAAATATCAGAGACGCTGCGCTTCTTGATGAACCGCCGCTTTTCGACACCATGAATAATAAGCTTTATGAAGGCTATAAGACTCTTAAAGCAGCCGATTACGGAAATATTACAAAGGATGTATACGAAGAGCTGAAATCCGTCAAGGAAGATATGGCTTACGAGATAAATGACATAGCAACGGATTATATGCTCCTTGTCGAGGTTATAAATGATGCGCTTATAATACTTAGCGTATTTGAACATAAAAGCGATGAGTTTCTTTCCGATAAATATGAGACTTCCGTAAAGATACTTAATTCGATATTCGGCTGTGAAGATATCTACAAGGCATCAGAAAAGTTCGATCCTTTGTTTATAAGCCTTGAGGGTGCACAGGAAAATGCCTATGACACACTCAGCTATATGGCTTCCAATGTCTTTAATCTTGACAGTGAGTATACAGAGGATTATTCTGATACGGAGGCGGGAAGAATGCTTAAGGTTCTCGAAAAGATAGACCTCCTTACAGGAAGCAGCCTCTTTGCCGATATAGATGAAGACTTTTCTATAGTTTTGGATGCTGTGGATGATGCTTATATTGAAAAGCAGAAGGAAAAAATTTCCGAAGATTTCGGCAAGCTTTTCGAAAATATGCATAAGATGGTTAAAAGAGCCGTTATGGCAAAGGTCCTTGCTATCATGCCCGTATTTTTTAATGATAAAGAGGAGATAAGGGAATACTTCAGATATACATTATCTCATTGCAGTGATAAGGCTGAGCTTTACGCGTGCAGCGTTATCATAGATGATATTATAAACGGATAGAATCCGTACGAATCACTTGTTAAAAGGTTTTTATATGAAGATCAGCAAAAATATCCTTACGGATATGGACAGAAAACAACTGAATAAGGCTGTTCATGCGATCCACAGAAAAAAAAGACTCGGTTCGGTATTCATTGTACTTCGACCGATCTTTAATGACGGAATACTTGAGATATACCAGTATAATGAACTGCTTCATGCTGTTTATAAGGATATCTATAAGGATTTAAGACCGCTTGCGATTTCAGAGACAAAGGACGGCGCTATAAAGCTTTCGGCAAAGCTTATAGAAAGCAAGGCTGTTGAAATAGAACCTGAAGTGATAATCCCGGTTTCAAATGAAAGCGGCACTTTTTCCGAAGAGAATGAGACTGCCGTACAGATATAAGATTAATATTTAAAAGGATAACAGTATTATGGCAATAGTTTTAACTATTCTGAAAATACTGCTTATCATAATACTTTCAATACTCGGACTTGTTGTTTTGATAGTTCTTCTCCTATTGCTATGTCCCTTCAGATATAAAATAGCAGGGGAATGCACCGATATCATAACGGCCGGAGTTGCCGTGAGGTGGCTTATCGCCAAGGTGCTTTTGGATTATGAGAAGGATAAAGGCTTAAATTATGTGGTGAAGGTTTTGGGGATTCCCGTCTACAAGGGAAATGTTCCGATAGGCAGTAGTGATCAGGAGGAGGATGTCGGTACATCCGAAGAATCATTCTCTGAAGAAGAGGAAGAAACGGCAGTATCCGAAGAACCGAAGGAATCAGCCGAAACTGCGGAGTCCGAAGAAATACCCGAGGAAAAGCCTGAAGAAAAACCGGGTGAAGAAGCATCCGATAATACTGAAGCTTCTTCCGAAGCGGAAGGCACCTCGGACTCCGGTGCAGAGAGTTCAGATACGGAAGGAGATACATCGGAGGCTGAAAAAGAGGATGACCGTACTCTCGGAGAAAAGATTTCGGACAGTATCGATAACCTATCCAAAAAGATAGAGGATTTTCAAAAGAAAAAGGATGAAATCCTTACAAGGCTCGGTCATGTATATGAATTTTTACAAGAGGATTATGTTCAAAATACGATAAAGCGTGTTTTTAAGAATATAAAAAGATTCCTCAAAAGCTCGAGACCCAGAAAGGGTGAAGGATACATAAACATAGGACTTAAGTCGGCCTATGATACCGGAAATCTCATGGCAATGATAGCACCGTATTACCCGATGTACAGCAATTGGATTTCCGTAAATCCTTACTTCAACGAACAAAAACTTGAAGGAAGATTAAGTATAAAGGGCAGAGTTTTCCTGTGCGTGATGGCATTTCCCATGATCGGAATGCTGTTTACACCGGATCTTTGGAAAACGATAAAGCATGCCAGGAGATTATAGTAATTTAAAATATAGCGGATACTATATCCGGATATAAGTACTTAAAAAATGATAAGAGTATAGAGATAAAAAAGGAGTAACAAAAATGGGAGAAGTTAAAAAAACAAACGGAAACGGAAAGTTTGCAGAAACTATTTCTACTTTATATAATGGGATGGATTCATTCCTTACGACTAAAACGGTAGTGGGAGATCCTATACAGGTAGGAGATACAACACTTATCCCTCTTGTTGATGTAAACTTTGCAGTGGGTGCGGGAGCAATGTCAAACGGAAAAGGCGGAAACAATGCCGGCGGAGCCATCGGCGGAAAAATGTGTCCTACAGCCGTAATGGTAATAAAGAATGATTTTGTACAGGTTCTTCCCGTTCACGATGACAGCTCACTTTCGGCAGTACTGAATAAAATCCCCGGACTTATCGATAAGGTTGCTGATGTAATTCAGTCATCCCAGAATCCGAATGCGGCAGCACAGAAGAAGGCTGTTGATGATGCGATAGATGATCTTGAGGATATTGATATTTAAGTAAAAAATGATCAGGATTACGGGTTGAAAATATTTTTTTAATTATTATAATTTTCTTCTTGCACTTTGTAATTCTTTATGTTAATATATCTCTCGTTGCGATAGCACTACATTTGATAAAGGAGGTGCAATGATATGGCAAGATGTTTTTACTGC
>CACYCJ010000296.1 GCA_902772925.1 uncultured Lachnospiraceae bacterium | reverse complement strand
CTATTTTTGTATAATAAGCATTCTTTTACTTTAGATAAGGGTGGAGGGGCTAAGAGGTTTAGTATGCCGTCACGCACATGTCTTTCAAGAATTATTTCAGGAGTATGAGGGGAGGGGGCATGGATGGTTGAGGCTATATATTATATATAAGGTGTGCCTAGGTGATTTTTGGTTTCACAACCAGGCGAAGGATCATGCATCAGCTGCCGATAATGTGTGTTGCTGGAAATTCTGTATTCAAATTGTCAGTGCTATAATATGAGCATAAAAAAGAGCCAGACCCGAATCTGGATTGTACCCCAAAACAGGTCTGGCTGTCCGCTACACCGCATTGCAAATAATTCGAGTACAGGTAGCTACCTAATTGATTTTTCTCTCACGGGTGACTTTTTTACGGAAGAGCATATAAAATCATTTATTCTGTGAAAAAGTATCTATAACATAAATTTTCGAGTTAGAAGCAAATATCCCTTACTGTTCTTTTTATTCTTTTCGACTGCCGTAAAAAAAACACGTATGTTTCCACTTGTTACTGCTCTGGGACGGGGAATTTCCATCTTTGTGTATATCGCATCAAGTTTGGTTTTGATATATTTTCTGGAATACCAACGACCTTCTTTGAAATGGAGATTAACAAGTTCAAGTACATCTCTACTGCTTGCTTTTTCTTGGTGCCGCTTGACAATCACAGCCTCTTTAATTTTGGTCACAGAATACCCAGATTCCTCAATGTCCTTTTTCCCTAATTGGTCATAGGCATCAACAATAAATGCGTCAGCGGCTCTAAGGTCTCTTTTATATTGCATATCAGCTTCGGTTTCACATTCACCAAGCATTTCAAGTTGCTCGACAATTCGCCTGCGTTTCTCTTTGACGGAAATAGATTTATCTTCTATCCGAAGTCGTTCATAATCTCCAACTGTGTAAGTTTTCAAAAAGTGACCCACAATAAAATGTTCTCCCTGTACGTATGCTTCAACAAGGCGTTTGGGGTCGCCATAATAGACTTTTGTCATTTCTTCGTCAACGTAATTGTCCATTTTGAAATAGTTTACACTTTTATCCGTTTTGAGGAACTTCTTATATGGAAGAACTTGCAGGACATCATAATATGCTGCATGGTATTCTGGTGATGGAGCATCATTGTAGAAGGTGTTCATTTGCTCATAAATCAGTTTGTCACACTCACACTTTGCTTGGAAAAATGCTCTCATGTGATACTGTATTCGGTAATCCCAATTACTGATATGAACTATATATGATACGCCGTTACGGAATCTGCCAACTACCTGCACGGAATCCGTGAAGGGATCAAACATCGTCCATTGTGCTATATAAACGTCTGTTATCATCATTACAATAGGCTGTTCGTCTAACTCAATGTCAAGCGCACTATAAAATCGGCTCGTCATCCAGTTTACCTGTTTCATTTTCGCTGCATCCCAATCCTCGTATGCAGCTTTGAATTTGAGTTGTTTCAATTTATCCGCACTCTTTTCAGAACAAAAAACTGCTGACTGCTCAACCAGATTTAGTTTGTTCATCAAAGCATAAATCATGTCTGTGGAATTAACGAATACAAACAGTGGTTTTCCTAATTCAAGCATCGCGGGTATGACCTCTTTCGTGCGCTGTAAGACATTGTTGGTCGTGAACAGATTCAGATTCTTTTTGTATTCAAACTTTGGGTCGATTTTTATAACCTTAAACGAATTGAAACGTGGGTCAGACAAATCTGTAATGGGTGTAGCTGATACCATCGCCTTATTTTGGCATTGAAAAAATAAGTCCATAGGTAGGGTTATGTCTTGTCTATAGTCACAGTCTTTCGTTATCTTCTCGCACTCGTCGAATAACAAAAAGCACTCATAGCGAATGTCTATATCTACTTCTTCTAAAGCATCAATTACCTTTGGAAAGCTCTCTGGTGTAGTCATTATCTTTATAAATTTCCCTTGCCGTTTAGTTTTTTCCAAATACTCCACAATGTTCTTTTGCTTTACACCTTGGTAAACTCCTTTTATATTATCGTCTTTGTGCTTTTCCTGTCTTTCCTTACCGTATATGACAGGACGATTTGGCTCCACAATGATTGAATTACGAGGAGTCTTGATTTCAGTATAAGTAGCACCGCAGCCGGTAACGGTTTTATTTAAGATTACGTTGGTTGGTATTTCTGACAGCACATCGTTTAAATGCTGTGGCTTACCATCTACCAACTCTAAAGTTAGATAAGTTATTCTGTTTAACATGTTTTCCTATTTGTAATGGATGGGGATATTTCACCCCATCCGTTGTTAATACTAAATAATTTGATTGTTCTCACGCAGGTAATCCATTAGCTCCTCTGTGCGATTCACGCGGAAGATAATCTTACCTTTCAGGAATGAGATGCTTGCAGTCACTTTGTCTGCATACTCTCGGAACTGAGGTACATACTGCAACAGCACGCCACCTTCAATGAATTGCTTCATTATCATCAGTTGGAAGTCTGTACCTTCATCAAGTTCATCTGGCTCGCTCTGGGACTTCTCAAAAGCCTCATAGTTACCTGTCCTAAAATAACACATCAGACTGTCAAATGATTCAGATGAAACATCAAAGCGGAATCCTGCTACAGTGCGGCTCTCAGCCCATACGCTCGGATGATTATCTTTACTTGTAAACAACTTGAGGTCGATTCTCTCACCCCGTTTCATCATTGAAAGCAACTGCTTAAAAGCACCATCATTGTCATACTCTACTATCGCTTGTGCGGGTTGGAGCGTAAAATGAAATTTTTTTGTTTCCATATTCTTTAATTTTATATTTTACAAAAGCAGCATGGCCATCCTGCATCACTCTTCACAGATTATGTCTGTCTCCGAATGGTGCCGCGAAATTATGGTAAAAAAATGATATAATAGCAAAAGAGAAAGGTGTAACGAACGTATAGATTCATTACACCCTTTTTTAGCCTCTCAGGGTATTCTTTCTTGGAACTTTTCGCCCCTTAAACCTATCGTGAGTTCTTATTTGTTGAGGCGTATGATAAGGATTGTCTTTTGTATTTGGTTGGGGAAACCATTTTAAAGGTTTGATCTTACTTTTAATGCTATCATAGACTTCCCTCTCACAATAATGATTATCTAGGTTATGGACAATTTCAACTCTCAACTTAAATAAATTTAATATTTTTACTACCATGTTTTTATATGGTACAGATAGCTTTTGTTTGTTTGTCTCGTGTTTAATTAATTCTGATAATATTACAAATACATAGTCTTGAATATCTCCTATGTTCAGATACTCTTTGGCTTGCACCTTCATTACATCATATTGGGAGAATTCTACTAACTCTCTGTAGGTATCAATCTCTTTTTCAACGAATCTTATGAACTTCTGATTAGTAATAGAAACAGGACTGCCATCAACGACAGAGAATGAGATTTTGTTAATACCCTTATCCCTTATTTTGGAAAGAAATTCAAAAAACTCGTCCTCATCAGGACTTAGTGTAACAAACACCTCATTATGAACAAATAAATGGATAATGTAGATACACAAACAATACAATGCCTCTACGTTAAGACTTTGTACATAAGGTCGTATTTCCTCTTTGAAATCATTATAAGATATATCAGCAGTTCTAAGCACATCTGCATCTTCAAAAGCCAGCAGACATTTAAAATCATCATCAGCCTCAGAAATGTATTTCAAATAATCTCGATTTAACATATACTACAATTTTTCAGCGAAGATAGAAAAAAAACTCCAACCGAAGAAATTCAGACGGAGTTTTAACACTATTATAACAGATTTTTCATAGCGGAATCGACCTGTTCATTATCAAATTCACTCAAATATATCTGTGTTGTCTTTATATCTTGGTGTCCTAACGCTTGGGATATGATGCCAATATTAACACCCGATTTCTT
>CACYCJ010000295.1 GCA_902772925.1 uncultured Lachnospiraceae bacterium | reverse complement strand
GTTAGAGCTTGAAGACAGCGTTGTTGCTATCAAACGTGTAACAAAGGTTGTTAAGGGCGGACGTAATATGAGATTTGCTGCTCTTGTAGTTGTCGGAGATAAGAATGGCCATGTAGGAGCCGGTGTCGGAAAAGCTGCCGAGGTTCCCGAAGCTATCCGTAAGGCAAAGGAAGACGCTGTTAAGAAGCTTATAGAAGTACCTATCAATGATAAGGGAAGCATCCCTTATGATTATACAGGAATCTACGGAAGCTCTGAAGTTCTTCTTAAGACTGCTCCCGAAGGTACAGGTATCATAGCAGGCGGTCCCGCACGTTCAGTGCTTTCACTTGCAGGCTACAAGAACATTCGTACAAAGTCACTCGGATCAAACAATAAGCAGAATGTTGTTCTTGCTACTATCGAGGGGCTTAAGAGCATTGAGTCTCCTGAAAACATCGCCAGACTCCGCGGTAAGTCTGTAAAAGAGATTTTTAACTAAGGAGGGATTTGAAAATGGCTGGAAAGTTAAAGATAACACTTGTAAAATCACCCATCGGAGCTATACCTAAGCACAGGAGAACTGTAGAAGCCCTCGGACTTACAAAAATGCATAAGACAGTAGAACTTCCTGACAATGCTGCTACAAAAGGAATGGTAGATCAGGTTAAGCATCTGGTAAAGGTTGAAGAAGTTTAGGAGGTTTAGGCAATGGATTTATCTAATTTAAAGCCGGCTTCCGGTTCTGTAACACGCGGCGATTTCAGACGCGGTCGTGGACATGCATCCGGAAACGGAAAGACTGCCGGTAAAGGACATAAGGGTCAGAAGGCTCGTTCAGGAGCTCCCAGAATAGGCTTCGAAGGCGGACAGATGCCTCTTTACAGACGTATTCCCAAGAGAGGCTTCAAGTGCAGAAATACAAAGGATATTGTAGCTATCAATGTTTCAGAGCTCAATAGATTTGAAGACGGTGCTGAGGTTACTGTAGCTGCTCTCATCGAAGAGGGCGTTGTAAAGAATCCTCGCGACGGAGTAAAAATACTTGGAAACGGAGAACTGACTAAGAAGCTTACTGTTAAGGTTAATGCGGTAAGTGCATCAGCTGCTGAGAAGATCGAAGCTCTCGGCGGAAAAGTTGAGGTGGTATAATATGTTCAAAACCTTAAGAGACGCATTAAAGATAAAAGATATAAGGAACGGACTTCTTTTTATACTTTTTATCTTGGTCGTTGTAAGGCTTGGTACACTTATTCCTGCTCCGGGTGTTGATGTTGCGGGCATTAGAGAATATATGCAGAACAATCTCGGTAATGCATCGAGTCTGTTGGATTCATTTACCGGTGGATCATTTTCACAGATGTCAATCTTCGCACTCAGTGTAACACCCTACATTACATCATCAATTATTATCCAGCTGCTTACGATAGCTATCCCTGCACTCGAAGAGATGCAGAAGGATGGTGAGGACGGCAGGAAAAAGATGACAGCGATAACAAGGTTTGTATCCATAGCTCTTGCAATAATCGAAAGCCTCGGACTTTCTATAGGCTTCGGTAGATCAGGATACCTTGAGAATTACAATTTCCTTGGTGTGTCTGTAATAGTTGTGACACTTACGGTAGGTAGTGCTGCAGTAATGTGGCTTGGAGAGAGAATTACCGCAAAGGGAATCGGAAACGGTATTTCAATCATCCTGCTTATAAACATCATTTCGAGAATGCCGAATGATTTCTATAACCTTTACACAATGTTTGTAAAGGGCAAGGACATCGTGTATATGATAATTTCGATTGTCATAATACTCGGAGTTGTTCTTATCACAACCGTGTTGACTATACTGCTCGGCGATGCCGAGAGAAGGATCCCCGTATCATACGCACAGAAGGTACAGGGAAGAAGAATGATGGGCGGAAGAGCTTCGCATATTCCCCTTAAGGTTAATACAGGTAACGTTATGCCTATAATCTTTGCTTCAACACTTCTTTCTGTTCCTAATATCATTGTAAACCTGTTCAATATCAAGGTTTCAAACAGCGTTGT
>CACYCJ010000294.1 GCA_902772925.1 uncultured Lachnospiraceae bacterium | reverse complement strand
CTTTGCATCGGGATCATCGGCTTTAATAAGCTTAAGACATTCGATACCATCCATAACAGGCATTGTAATATCAAGTGTAACTATTTCTGGAGTAAGCTCTTTAAATAATTTGAAGCCCTCTTCTCCATCCTTAGCTTCTCCGATAACCTCATGTCCGTCTTCCTCAAGAATGCTGCGAAGTATCTTTCTTGATGTTCTTGAATCATCTACTATAAGAATCTTAGCCATTTTAACTATCCCCCTTAACCTTCTATCTTAAGCTCCGAGCCTTTGGACAGGATCATATTTACCCTGCTTTCGGAAATATAAAATGGTATAATATAAAATCCTTCCTCCAGACCTATGGTAATATTACCACTCTTCATGACAGGAGGTTCCATATCTATAACAATATCATACTCGCCTTCATCTCTCGCAAAAAGACCGTTTGATACATTGATAAATTCGCAAAGCGCATCCAATGCGTCCTCATCAACAGTTTCAAATTCTTCTCTTCCATATACGGAAGCTGCTTTTCTCATCCCGGTATCATCATATGATGCGGCAAATCCGGCCTCAAATAAATAATCACCCTTCATAGCCTGAAATGCTAGCTTTTCGGTTTTGATCTCTTTAACCTTTCTGATATAACCGAAACGCACATTATTATCTATAAATCTCACGAGGTTACGAGCAGCAAGAGCTATATAGTCTTTAATCTCAACAGGTATACCCACGCCCTGGGTAAATATAGGAATGATCCTGTCTATGTCGCCGCTCTTAAGTGCCTCCATCTCATAATTCGTAAATCCGGACGATTTTCTGAAATCAGCAAGAAGACTTGCCATTTCATCCTGTTTAACAATATCATGCTTCTGAAGAATCTCAAGATAAAGAAGATAAGGGTCTCCCTGCTTGCTGAGAACTAAGGAAAGATCCTTTTCAGTCATATACCCCTTTGAAATGGCTATATCACCGAATCTTCTGTCTTCTCTTGCCTGAATGGCATTTACTTCCTCTGCCTGCTTGACAGTCATAATGCCTTCAGCAACAGCTATCGTTCCGAGCTTCAGCCTTGTAACCTTCATCTCCTCGGTAAGAGCTGCTGCCTTTTCTCTGGTCAGCCTGCCCTTTTCACATAAATAATCACCAAAATAAACCCCAAACATAAGCATCCTCCCATATATTATTCAGACCGATACAGTCCGATATAAACATTATATAATCCGTTTTTGATTATAACATTTTTTCAGCCGACTGGCAAAGCATTTCTCTCGCACTTTCCAAAACTGCTTCGGTGACTTTATCTCCACCGAGTATCCTGGCTATCTCACTTACTCTTTCGTCGCCGTATATCGGTCTTATAGATGTATGAGTTTTACCGTTTTCGATATTTTTTTCGATCACATAATTATGATCTGCCGATGATGCTATCTGAGGAAGGTGAGTGATGGTAAGTATCTGACGGGAACTTGACAGCTCCTTCATCATTTCAGCAACCTTTCCGGCGGTAATACCGCTTATACCCACATCAATCTCATCAAAAACAAGCGTTGGCGTATCATCAGCAGCCGAAAGACAGCTTTTTACCGCCAGCATAACTCTGGAAAGCTCTCCTCCCGAAGCGACCATGTTAAGAGGCTTTTCCGCTTCTCCCACATTTGTTGATATCATAAATACCGCCTTATCCCGTCCGGACGGACCGAATTCAGGAAGCCTTTCCATTTCCGTCCGAAAATGAACTTCGGAAAAATTAAGCTTTTTAAGTGCCTCTTCAATATTTTTCGAAAGGATACCGGCAGATTTCTTTCTAAGCTTTGTCAATTCATCCGAAGCCTTTTCAAGCTCCGCCTGAAGCTTTTTTTCTTCACTTTTCAGATTCTGAAGGGTTGTATCATAATCCAGAAGCTCATCACGGTTTTTCTTAAAGTTCTCAAGGCTTTCCAGTATCTCTTCTATGGTCCTTCCGTATTTCATCTTCAGCGAATTGATGACATCAAGCCTTTTTTCGGTTTCCTCCATGGCCTGCGGCTCAAATTCATTTTCCTGAATGTAATCCGAAAGCTCTCTGTTAAAATCGCTGAGTAAGCTGTCAATTGACGTAAGGCCTTCCAGCAGTCCCGACGCCTTGTCCGAACCGTCATATTTTTCAAGCTCCTTAAGTCTTCCACAGGCTCTGGACAGACCGTTTCCTGCAGAGTCTCCTCTGTCATAGCCTGTAATCTGATAAACCTCTCCGGTAATATCTCTGATATCCGCAGCAGCCTGCATTCTTCGGTAATCCTCTTCGAGCTCTTCATCCTCGCCTGCTTTAAGTGCCGCTTTTTCTATCTCATTTATCTCATACTCGAGATAATCCAGTTCTTTGAGTCTGCTTTCAGCCTTGCTTTCCATTTCCAGGATTCTTTCATGAACCCCCTTGTAGGAATGATATGCCCCGGAAACCCTCTCCTTTGCAGACCTTATGCCTTCATCGGATTCATCTATTATTCTGAGATGCTTTGCCGGATCAAGCAGCGTCTGCTGTTCATGCTGTGCATGAAGATTGATAAGTATCTGTGCAACCTCCTTCAGCTTTGCAGCAGTGCAGGTCATATCATTTATCCTGCTGATCGTCCTACCTGCCTTGATCCTTCTGGATATGATGATCACATCCTCGCTTACATCTATATCCGTTTCCTTAAGTCTGTTTTTCAAATTCTCATTATCGATTCCGAAGGTAAGCTCCACCATACCGTCGGCTTCGCTGTCTCTTAAGAGCTCCTTGTCAAATTTTCCTCCGAGTCCTATCCCTATGGAACCGATTATGACCGATTTACCTGCTCCCGTCTCACCGGTAAGCACATTCAGACCTTCTTCAAATGAAATATCAAGCTCATCGATAAGCGCAATATTTTTAATGTGCAGATTTTGTAACATAAATATCCTTTCCCAAGATATACCGCTATATATGGCAAAGATTCTTATAACTTATTTTTCTTCGGGAAGCATATCCTGAAGATATTTTTTCAGAGGTCCCAAATTACTGACCAGATACCTGTCATTGTTATTTTCTACGAGTATATCATGTTCAAAGGAAAATGATATACTGTCATCTCCCACACTCAGTGTTACTACAAGGCCGTCATCCTCAACAGCACTCTCAGTCGGGTCCCCAAGTGACACAGCAGTGATCAGCTCATAGACATCCTTTATCTCGTCTTTATTATCCAGGGTATTACCCATTGCTCCGCCCTCTGTAAGGAACAGATAATCCACCTTGTCAATACCCTCGGGAGATATACTCTTCAGCTTATCCATTTCTTCCCAGATACCGTCTCTTGTAAGCTCAGTAGTAGCCGGTTTGTTTTTTCCACACGATACAAGACAGATAAGTGCCAAAGCAAAAAATATGATCGAAGCGATTTTTTTCATATCATCCTCCCGATTAGTTCTATTATTTCCTTCTCATGCTCCGCTTTTACTGCAAGAAAGATAGTATCATCACCTGCTATCGAGCCTACGAGTCCGGGAATATCCATATGGTCAAGCGCAGTTGCCGCCGCCATGGCTACTCCGGATTCCGTTCCGAGCACGATCAGCTTATCCGCAGTATCCACGGATATCATTCCCGTCGAAAGAACATGTGCATAAGAGCCTTTGCCCTTATTATCTTTTGAGGCAGGTCTTGCATAATGCTGACCACCGTTTTCCGACGCGATCTTGATAAGTCCGAGTTCGTTTATATCACGGGACAGCGTTGCCTGAGACATGGCAATCCCTCTTTTTTCAAACTCCCTCTTCAGTTCTTCCTGTGTCTCTATTTCCTTACTTCCGATGATATCGAGAAGTATTTTTTTTCGTTCATCTTTATTCACTGGCTAATTTCCGATCTTCTTTCTCAGTCTTTCATAAAAACTCACATTACCGAAGCTGATAAGCTTAACGGTATTTGATGAAACAGAAATATCAACCGTATCCTCGGCTTCTATATCGATATTTTCATTCCCGTCGAATGCAACAGTGGCATGACTTTCCTGATTCTTTCTTTTTTCGAGGAGCTGTATCCTGATAGTATCTCCCGAATCAAAAACCACGCTTTTTTTTGAAAGTGAATATGGCGCCAGCGGTGTAACGATCATAAGATTTGCCCTAGGATTAGCTATGGGTCCTCCTGCAGAAAGATTATAGCTTGTGGAGCCCGTAGGTGTCGAAACTATAATCCCGTCAGCCTCATACTCGTCAAAAAACATATCATTTACAAATATTCTGAGTGCTATAAGCTTTATTATCCTGGTACGGCTAA
The DNA here is from genome assembly GCA_902772925.1 of uncultured Lachnospiraceae bacterium. Classification (GTDB taxonomy): domain Bacteria; phylum Bacillota; class Clostridia; order Lachnospirales; family Lachnospiraceae; genus Eubacterium_Q. The sequence continues at coordinate 6,516 of CACYCJ010000294.1, read as the reverse complement.
TAACTATATCATTAAGCGCATCCCGAACGATACCGCTTACACTTCCGCTGAGCATCATTCTGTTTTCTATTGAATAATCCCCTGAGATCAGAGCATCAGCCATCTTATAAACAGCTTCTTCGGGAACATCGGTAAGAAAGCCTATAGTTCCGAAATTGACTCCTACAACGGGAATTTCACAGGGAGAAATGGCATGAACCACATTAAGCATGGTACCGTCTCCTCCGAAAACAACAACACAGTCAATGTCATCCAGTATTTCTCTTTTTATTTTTCCGTTTTCATAGTCAGCTTCATTTAAGGCATGTCTTGAAAAACAGCCTTTTTTATCCAGATATTTCATAAGCCCTTCGGCGCATGGCTGTGTTTCGGGCTTACGATCATTGGTGATTATCAAAAATCTCTTTAGTTGTTTCATCAGTATTTACAACCTTTCACAGTCACCCTATACCATTAAGCAAGGTATGACTCTCTGTGACGATCCTGTCAATAACAGCATCATTTATCACAAAATCCGCACCGTTATCAGCTATATCCTCTTTATCCGGCTCCGATTTTTTCAGATATATAAGGTACTCGATATTTCCTTCCGGTCCTTTTATCGGCGAATAGGTCAGCCCGCATATGGAAAATCCCATTGACGAGACCTCCTCGGCAACCTTTTTTATTACCTCCGCATGAACCGCACTGTCTCTCACAACGCCCTTTTTACCTACCTTTTCCCGTCCGGCTTCAAACTGGGGTTTTATAAGCGCAACTGTCTCTCCGCCATCCTTAAGCAGAGAGTACGCCACAGGAAGCACCTTTGAAAGTGAAATAAAGGATACATCTACGGAGGCAAAATCAAGATACTCTCCTATATCCTGAAATGTAACATAGCGTATATTGGTCTTCTCCATCACAACGACCCGTTCGTCGTTCCGAAGCTTCCAGTCCAGCTGACCATGTCCCACATCTACGGAAAACACCTTTACAGCTCCATTCTGAAGCATGCAATCCGTAAAGCCACCGGTTGAAGCTCCGATATCCATACAGACACTGCCATCCAGAGAAATCGAAAATTCCCGCATCGCCTTTTCCAGCTTAAGTCCTCCCCTGCTTACATAACGCAGAGTGCTTCCTCTTACCTCAATTTTGACATCCTCACTGAAAAGCGTACCGCATTTATCCTCTTTTATATTATCAACATACACTATTCCGGACATTATAAGAGCCTTGGCTTTTTCCCTTGAAGGAGCAAGCTTTCTCTCGGTGACCAGAATATCCAATCTTTTTTTTGCCATTTTTCGGCCTCTACTTAAGCTCTTCCTTAACCCTTTCAAACATCTTTTCCGGCGTAAGCCCCACGAGATCACGCAGCTGGGCAACCGAACCGTTTGAAAGAATCTCTTTTTCAATGCAGAAATGCAACAGATCCGTATACACATGCTCCTTGAAGAGAAGTCCCGCTATCTCATTTCCGAAGCTGCCCGCCTCAACGGCTTCTTCGACAACTATAAGCAGTTTGCTCTCTTTTCCGGCTTTTATAAAAAGCTCCTTATCCATGGGTTTCAGGAATCTCGCATTTATCAGGGTAGGGTCAATGGAAAGCTTCTCTTTTAAAAGCTCACACAGCTTTGCAGAAGTCTCAACCATATTCCCGACAGCTATAACCGTCACGCCATCCTCTGCTTTACCGTTTGCAAGTATGGCAGACTTTCCTTTTTCAAATGGCGCGTCAAGCTTTGAGAAGCCTCTGTAAACATCTCCCTTACAATACTTTATTGCAACGGGACCGTCGTTTCTTAATGCAAAGTCCATCGCTTGTCCCATTTCCTTTTCATTCATGGGCGAGATTATAGTAAGATTCGGCATATCGCTTAAATACGCTGTATCATATATCCCCTGATGTGTTTCACCGTCTCCGGGAACAATTCCCGATCTGTCTATGGCAAATATCACATGCAGATTCTGAAGACAAACATCATGCAGTATCTGATCATAAGCTCTCTGCAAAAACGAAGAATAAATAGCGACCACGGGAATCAGTCCCTGCTTAGCCATACCTGCCGCAAGCGTCACGCCATGCTCCTCCGCTATTCCGACATCTATGGTCCTGTCGGGATATTTTTTCTTAAACGAATGAACTCCCGTTCCGCGGGACATAGCTGCCGTCAGAGCAACTACCTTTTCATTTTCATCGCCGATCCTTACAAGATTTTTGGCAAATGCGTCTGTATATGTGGGAACTGTCTTTTTACCGACAGCCTTTCCCGTTTTTATATCAAAGGGACCCACTCCGTGGAAATATGTAGGATGCTGCTCGGCAAAGCCGTACCCCTTTCCCTTTACTGTCTTTACATGAACTATGATAGGTCTGTTAAGTCTGAAGGCCTGCTTCAATGTACGCTTCAATTCCTCGATATTATGACCGTCAACAGGACCTACATAGGTAACCCCGAGCTCTTCGACAAAAAGTCCGGGAATGAAAAAGTTACGGATAGTGTCCTTGGATTTTTTTATACCCTTTGCCATCTTCATCCCCACATCCGGAATGTTGATGATCGCGCTTTCCACATTTGATTTAAGATCGTTGTAGGACTCACCCACACGAAGTCTGGTAAGCGCACGGGACATACTTCCCACATTCTTACTGATGGACATTTCATTATCATTCAGAACGATAACAAGGCTTGACTTGAACTGTGAGATCTGATTTATGGCCTCATAAAACATTCCGCCTGTCATGGAACCGTCACCGATAATGGCACATATCTTCTCATTGGTTCCGTTTACTTCACGAGCCTTCATAAATCCCATAGCCGCAGAAATACTTGTAGAGCTGTGTCCGGTCTCAAATGCGTCGCAATCACTTTCCGATGTTTTGGGAAAGCCGCTCATTCCTCCGAGCATCCTGAGATTATCAAAGCCATCCTTTCTTCCCGTAAGTATCTTATGAGTATAACACTGATGACCGACATCAAAAATAAGCCTGTCCTTCGGAAAGTCCATGCATAAATGAAGCGCCATCGTAAGCTCGACCGTTCCGAGATTAGATGCCAGATGGCCGCCTGTCACACTCACCTTATTGACAAGAAATTCTCTTATCTCATCCGCAAGAACGGGAAGCGCCTCAGGCTCTATAGCCTTTATATCATTCGGTTTATTAATTCTGTCAAGGTAACTCAAATCTTCTTTCTCCTACATCTGTCGTCCCGCCAGAGACATTACAAGCTTTATCAAAGCTTCTTTATGATCATTGTCATATCCGGCAAGCGTACTTAAAAGAAGGCTGTTCGCCTCCTCGGTCTTTTTCATTACAAAATCTCTCGAAGCATCAAGTCCGTGAATGCGCACATAAGTATATTTATCATTATCCGCATCCTGACCTACAGACTTTCCGAGACTCTGCTCATCACCCTCCACATCAAGGATATCGTCCTGTACCTGAAATGCCAGTCCGATATCGGATGCAGCCTTTTCGATGTTCCTTACACTATCCTCATCTGCTCCCGCAAGTATGGCACCGATCATCATCGAGCACTCAATAAGTGCCGATGTTTTATTTTCATAGATATAATCTATATAACCCTCATCAAGCGCCTTACCTGACATGTAAACATCAGCGGTCTGTCCGCCGATCATTCCGTTAATACCGGGTTTCTTCGTAAATAACCTGTATGCCCTGCTAACAGCCGTAAGTTCGTTTGTTCCTTCAGTCATCTCAAATGCCTTTGCAGCTGTTTCATAAGCAAAGTTCAAAAGGCCGTCGCCGCAGAGTATAGCCATATCCGTTCCATATGCCGCATGAACCGACGGTTTTCCGTGACGCTGCATATCATGATCAAGTATATCGTCATGAACGAGCGAATAATTATGTATCATCTCTATACCGGCCATGAAGGGTTCTACAATCTCAGCCTCTCCTCCGAATGCCCTGTAGGTAAGATACATAAGAATAGGCCGAAGCCTCTTTCCACCGCCTGTCATTGCATAATTCATTGCTTCCGAAACCGGATATGTATATTTATCCTCAGCCGGAAGATAATCCTTTATTATTTTTTCAGCATATATCTTCAGAGACTCCGCGCTGAAAATATCTGTTTCCTGATATTCCGCCACTTTCCGATCTTCCTTTCTCTATGAACACTTACTCGAAGCATTATTCTCCGAATATATGCTCAACATATTTCTTCATCATATTTCATATCCCGTTTTCATATCATTCCGGGAAATTACTCCTGAGCACCTGAATCTCTTTCTCGACACCTTCGAGATTTGCTTTACATTTTGAAACCAGCTCCACACCCTCCGCATAAAGCTCCATTGATTTCTTTAAGCCCGTATCCCTGTTTTCCATAAGCGCAAGGATCTCCTCAAGTCTCTTAAAGGAAACCTCTATATCAAATTCTTCTTTTTCGATTTCTTCAACTTTAACCACAGCACTATCCTCACTAAACTATATCACTAGCCTTTACATCCAAAACCTCGGCATTGATCTCGCCGCCACGGATCGTTATATCGATTTTTTCTCCCGGGGAAACGCTTTTTATATCACTTAAAGCCGCACCGTTTTTTGAGATATATCCGAATCCGTTTATAAGCTTCGCCGTAGGTGAAAGTCCGTGCAATGATATGCTTAAAACCTCCAGCTTATGATATGCATCCGTCACTCTTACATCCGCTGCCGAATTCAGTCTTTCGGATAAAAGAGCAAGCCTTGCCTTCTCATCCTTCAGTTTATTCTCCGGACTGATTCTTTCAATCCCTGAGCTGTAGCTGTTAACACGAAGCCTGTAACTATTCATTTTATCATCAATCCTGCCGTCAAGCAGCCTCTTCAGATAATGAGCCTTATTTATATAGCTCATTACATCGGGAACGGCCTGTTCCGCTGCCGCAGACGGTGTCGGCGCCCGAAGGTCCGCAACATAGTCCGCAATGGTATTATCTATCTCATGACCTGTACCCGAAATGATCGGAGTATTGCATTCATAAATGCATCTTGCAAGCTCTTCGTCATTAAATGCCCAAAGATCCTCTATGGTTCCGCCGCCTCTTCCGATGATAATGGTATCCACCTTCATTGCATCGAGAGTTTTTATACCCTCTATTATAGTCTTTGCAGCGCCTTCACCCTGGACCTTGGCAGGATACAGGATAAGCTGCACATAAGGATTTCTTCTTTTGGTTACATTTATGATATCCTGAATAGCCGCGCCCGTCTCTGCCGTAACTATACCGACCGTCTTCGGAAAAGCCGGAATCTGTTTTTTATTTTCAAAATCAAAAAGGCCTTCCTCATACAATTTTTCCTTAAGAGCATTAAATCTTGCATAAAGAATGCCGACATTATTTTCGGATTCCTTTACCTCTGTCACCTGACACGTAAGCTGTCCGGCCTTTTCGTATATGCTGAAGTTACCCTTGACGATAACCTCTTTCCCGTTTTCCGGACGCACGGAAAGACCCGGCACAGTGCTTTTATAAATAATGCAGGCAACCGATGCAAGTTCATCCTTTATGGAAAAATAAATATGGCCCGAGCTGTGATACTTACAATTCGAGACCTCTCCCTTTATAGATACATTTTTCAGAACATAATCGCTTCTGACCATATTGTTAATGTATCTGACAATCTCATTAACAGTATATAGCTTACTTCCCATTTAAAGCTCGATTCCTTCTGATTTAAGAACCCCGGACAAAACACCGTTAATAAAAGCCGGGCCTTTGTCGTCACAATAACTGTGTGAAAGCTCCACAGCCTCATTAATGGCTACCTTGCCGGGAACGGTTTCGTCATAAAGAAGTTCATATACCGCCTGGCGAAGTATCGCCTTTTCCGCTGTTCCTATTCTTTCAAAGCTCCAGCCTTCGGCATTCTTTTCTATGATCTTATCTATATCATTTCTCTTTACGACCATTATTTCGTAAACTCTGTTTTTGATATAGCTCACATCCTCGTCATCACCGCCGAGTTTTTCTTCTTCCATATATGTATCGACCTGTTCGGCGAGTTCCTCTTCCGTGAAAAAATCACAGCAAAAAATAAGCCTGAATACATTTTCACGTAATTTTCTTCTACCCATGTTCATTATCTGTGACCATCCTTTGTTATAATAAAGAATCCCATCAGTCTTTAAGCTCAATGCCATGAACCTTAACATCTACTCCCGACACCTTAAGTCCGGTCATGGTTGATATTGAATTCTTAACCTTTTCCTGTATTTCTTCGGAAACCTTAACGAGATTATATCCGTACTTAGCCATATATGATATTGAAACCTTCACATTATTATTATCAAATGCGAGCTTAACATCCTTGGATATATTCTTCTTTCCGAGAACTGTCGCAAGATCAACTCCTGCACCGGAGCTGAGTCTGGCTACTCCCTCAACCTCCATGGCGGCAAGTGCGGCAATACCTGCCACAACATCATCGGCTATCTGAATGAAGCCCGCTCCGTTCTCATCCTTTATTGTGTATTTTTCTTCGAATTTGTTTGCCATGATAACCTCCTCGATTGGTTTATT
>CACYCJ010000293.1 GCA_902772925.1 uncultured Lachnospiraceae bacterium | reverse complement strand
GAGACGTATCGAAGTGGTCATAACGGGGCTGACTCGAAATCAGTTTGTCGGGCAACCGGCACGAGGGTTCGAATCCCTCCGTCTCCGATAGCTTTTATAATAAGTCATGCAGAAAGTTATTTTTCTTGCATGACTTTAGCAATTATTAAAGAAGGGATTATATTATGTATAAGATTGTAAGTAAAAGGGAGCTGAATCCCACGGTTTCCGTAATGGAGATTGAAGCGCCGCTGGTTGCAAGAAAGGCCGAACCCGGACAATTCATTATTGTAAGACCTTTTGAGGACAGTGAGAGAATCCCGCTTACCATCGCAGGTTATGACAGAGAAAAAGGAACGATAACCATTATCTTTCAGGTTGTCGGAGGGACTACAATGGAGCTTAATCGCCTCGGCGAAGGAGATTCGGTCACTGATTTTGTCGGACCTCTCGGAAAGGCAACAGAGGTTGAAGGACTTAAGAAGGTCGCTGTTGTGGGCGGCGGTGTAGGCTGTGCCATAGCGTATCCTATAGCGAAGAAGCTTCACGATATAGGCTGTGAGGTACATTCCATAGTAGGCTTCAGATCCGAGGATCTCATCATTCTTGAGGATGAGTTCAAGGCCTGCAGCGATAAGTATGTTCTTATGACCGACGACGGCTCAAGAGGAGAGAAGGGTGTTGTGACCAAGCCTCTTGAAGAGCTTATTGCGGCCGGAGAGAACTATGATGAGGTTATTACGATCGGACCTCTTATCATGATGAAGTTTGTGGTTGGAGTAACGAAGAAATATAATGTAAAGACCGTAGTCAGCATGAATCCTATCATGGTTGACGGAACCGGTATGTGCGGCGGCTGCCGTCTTACCGTCGGCGGAAAGACTAAGTTTGCATGCGTGGACGGACCCGATTTTGACGGCTTTGAGGTTGATTTCGATGAGGCAATGGCAAGAGGTGCAACCTACAGACCGTTTGAGGCCGAGCAGCGTGAAGCCGAGTGTAATCTACTTAAGCAGGAGGTGCAGTAAAATGGCAGATAAACCCAATATGTCTCTTGAAAAAAACAAAATGCCAAGCCAGGCTCCTGATGTAAGAAATAAGAACTTCCTTGAGGTTGCTCTCGGATATACCGAGGAGCAGGCCATAGATGAAGCAAAAAGATGTCTGAATTGTCCCAAGAAGCCTTGTGTAGGCGGATGTCCCGTTTCCATTGACATTCCCGCATTTATCGCAAAGGTAAAGGAAGGACAGTTTGAAGAAGCATATCAGATAATATCAAAGAGCAGCTCACTTCCCGCAGTTTGCGGCCGTGTGTGCCCTCAGGAATCACAGTGCGAACAGAGATGTGTCCGCGGTATAAAGGGAGAGCCCGTTGCAATCGGCCGTCTGGAAAGATTTGTCGCAGACTGGCATAATGCAAATGTTAAGGAGAATCCCGTAAAGCCTGAGTCTAACGGACACAAGGTTGCCATAATCGGCTCCGGTCCTTCGGGACTTGCCTGTGCCGGTGACCTTGCAAAGAAGGGCTATGATGTTACAATCTACGAAGCACTGCATCTTGCAGGCGGAGTTCTTGTATACGGAATTCCCGAGTTCAGACTTCCCAAGAGCATAGTTCAGAAGGAGATAGACGGACTTAAGGCTCTGGGCGTAAAGATAGAGACAAATGTGGTCGTAGGAAAGACCATTTCAATAGACGAGCTTAAGGATGAATTCGGCTACGAAGCAGTGTTCATCGGTTCGGGAGCAGGACTTCCGAGATTTATGAACATTCCCGGAGAAAACCTTAACGGTGTTTACAGTGCAAACGAATTCCTTACGAGGATCAATCTTATGAAGGCATATAAGGAAGATGCACATACGCCCATCAAGCATCCCGAGAAGGCTGTTGTAGTCGGCGGCGGAAATGTTGCAATGGATGCTGCAAGATGTGCAAAGCGTCTCGGTGCCGATGTCACTATCGTATACAGAAGAACGAAGACCGAGCTTCCCGCAAGAGCTGAGGAGGTTGAACACGCGGAAGAGGAAGGGATCAAATTCGCATTCCTTCACAATCCCGTAGAGGTTATCGGAAATGACGGCTGGGTATCTGCAGTTAAGTGCCAGGTAATGGAGCTTTCCGAGCCGGATGAATCGGGCAGAAGGAAGCCCGTGCCGATCGAAGGCAAGTTTGAGACCATCGAAGCAGACTGTATGATAATGTCCATAGGAACATCACCGAACCCGCTTATCAAGTCAACAACAGAGGGACTTGATACACAGAGCTGGGGCGGAATCATAGCAGACGAAGCAACAGGACTTACAAGCCGCGAGGGCGTATATGCCGGAGGCGATGCCGTAACCGGAGCAGCAACCGTAATCCTTGCTATGGGTGCAGGTAAAAATGCGGCAGCAGCCATAGATGAGTATATTTCAAATAAATAAAAACTGAAGTATTAAGACGATAAAAAAGCAGATAGCTTTGACACGGAGAGAGGTTGATTCTCTCCGTGTTTTTTAAGTTTACAGCTGTTTTGGTAGATGAAAATTTTAAGATATGGTATAGTTTACCATTATATGGTTATTTTACTATCAGATTATTAT
>CACYCJ010000292.1 GCA_902772925.1 uncultured Lachnospiraceae bacterium | reverse complement strand
TCTACTCTGAGTCTGTCAACTACACTGGTCCTGCTGAGTCTGTTATATGCAATGACAGGTATAACAACGACCAGGATAAGTATAAACGGCAGACATACGAGATTGGGCATAAGCGTAAAATTCCAGTCAAACATCGGTACCTCATTTGTCAGAGCCCTTATAAGAGTCAGGTTGAGAATAGTCGAGATTATGAGTGATGCTGCCGATGACCATGCAAAATATCTGCAGCCTTCCTTCATAAGGCTTATTCTCTGCTGCCTGCCGGTCATTCCGACAGCTTCAAGCATTGCAAGCTCTCTGCTTCTTACAAGTATCGATGTGATGATCGTATTTGCAAAATTCATAAGTCCTATAAGTCCCAATATAGTAGCAACCAAGGCACCCACAACCTTAATCATTCTGCCGAATGAAGCATATTCTTCCGTAATGCTCTCCTTGGAATTATAATCCATAGAGGTATCAACTGTAGTTGTATAATTTTCCAGCCATTCATTTATACTTTCTTCCTTGGAATCCTCAACATCCATAAGAACTCTCATTGCGTTCCGATCGGAACCGTTAAGTGCAAGGAACTCACCCTCCGGAAGTACGTAATTACAATCGAAAAGGCCAAAACTCCTGAGTCCCACAGCTAAAGGTATTTCAACAACCGCATATATTTCGTACTCTTTCACGGGAGCGTTATCAAAGCTCAGATACTCATATTCCTCTCCTGCCTCATTTACACCCGATTCCAATTCTCCGTATTTGGGATCGTAGCTTCTGATACCGATCTTATCTCCCGGATTCAGGAAGTTCACTTCACCTTTATCTGTAGTAAATCTCGTAATAAGCACATATTTTCCGGAGTTAAATGTTTCCCAGTCTATCTTATCGGAACCGTCCTTTGACTCAAGAACCTTCAGCTTATCTACCGCAAGTTCACCCATTCCGTAGGTTTTTCCGTCAAGCGTTCCGCTTCCGCGGCGGTAATCCAGTTCTTCTTGACGCATTTTTTCATCATAACCGTAGTTTGTAAGCTTCTCCGCCAGAAGCTCACTTTGCAGTACATTTTTTTCTATTTTAGCCAGGTTCTCTTCACTGAACTCCTGATCTCTTTCGTTTATATATACTGCTCCGATGCTGTTTACCCCGTCAAGCCTCCTCAGCTTTTCCATCAATTCATGGCTTACAGCCTCCGTATTCACAACTCTTACCCCGGGATTGTCCAGCTCGGCATCCTGAACGCTAAAATCCGCAACTATAAAATTCTCTATATAGTTGTCCATGCTGAATCCGCTTACAAATCCAAATACGCTGTTCAAAATAACAAGACCGAGTGATATAGAGAGAATCACTACTGCAAGAGACCTCTTCGGTTTTCCGTTTTTATCCCGTTCCTCCGTATACTTTACTGTTTCTACCGGCGATACCCTTGCAGCCTTATGGCAGGGCTTTAATGCACTGAATAATACTGTCAGATACGAAAATATAACGGCTCCCAACAGCATCCAAACATTTAAATGAAGGCTTCCCTTGCCGACTGAAACCGTAACGAACTGTCCGGAAATGATCGGAAGAAGACACATTGCAACCAGAACACCCAGTCCTATCCCGATCGGTATTCCTATTAATGAAATCAGATTTGCCCTCTTCATAACGATCTTTTTTAGCTGCTTCTCTGTAGTACCTATTGTCTTCAAAAGGCCGAATTCCTGAATGTCGGAAACTATGTTAATGTCGAAGATGTTATATATGATCAGATATCCCGCAAGCATGAATATGATTATCAATGCACCGCAGATCACCACTACCGACAGGTCAATGCTGCTTGCTCCGTATGCCCAGTTGACTCCGTAATCCACATTTTCTCTGAGTCCTGTTCGGGCAATAAGTGCCTTGACCTTTTTCTCTATATTTATACTGTTGGCGAAATTGAAATCTACTGAGTATCTTCCGGTGATATCACTGCTTTCCGCCTGCGAATATGGAACCGTAGCATCGGGCGCGTATTTTTCCTGAAACGCCTTAGATACATAGATCATCTGCGCCGGGCAGATCGGATCCGCCTCATAATAACCGCTTACCGTAAAATCATCGGATATGATCTCTCCGTTAATATCCAGATCAAGCCGGATATTCATTCCGATATCAGCCGGCTCGCCAAGAGCCTCGAGAATCCTGTCACTTACTACAACTTCATTCTCTTCTGCGGGCATTTTCCCTTTCACGGGATAACTGAAGCTGTTTTTGGCATTTTCGTCCTCTGCGTAGTAGCATTCGGAGTAAAGCTTGGAAAACTTCTCACTAACTCCCGTTCCCACCAAAATCCTGTATGAGACATCACTGATCTTCGGATCATCTTTCATTTGCTTATATTCTTCTGCGGTCAGATACTTAAAGCCTGCATGATATGTACCGCCAACCTGTCTCATCGTAGATTCCTGTGTCTCATTTACCATGCTTCCTCCCACTGAAAACAGTGTCGAAAAAAGCAGGCTTGTAAGTATAACCGCAAATACAAGTATGATATATTTACCGGCCTTCGATCTCATCCCGCTGTAAGCGAGATTGTTTATTGCATTTTTATTGTTTACCTTATTCATGTTCGTTCCTTTGTTTTAGTCATTTAAACTATTTTATTATTGTCCGTTTTGATCATACGATATGACCGCTTTGTATCAGACGATATGACCGTCTTCTATCCTTATCGTTCTGTCAGCCATCTGTGCAATCTCATCATTATGTGTGATCATCACTATAGTCTGATTGAACTTTCTTCCGGTAGTTTTCAGAAGCCCGAGCACATCCTGGCTTGTCTTCGTATCCAGATTTCCGGTCGGCTCATCGGCAAGAATGATCGCAGGCTTTGATGCAAGGGCTCTTGCGATTGCAACTCTCTGCTGCTGACCTCCCGAAAGCTTCGACGGAAGCACATTCAGCTTTTTCGATATGCCCAGTGTTTTTATGACCTTATCGATATATTCCTTATCAACCTTCTTGCCGTCCAGCTGTATCGGAAGGATTATATTGTCATAAACCGAAATGCTCGGTACCAGATTAAAGCTCTGAAATATAAATCCGATCTTTCTTCTTCTGAAAATACAGAGCTCGTCGCCCTTAAGCTCCGATATATCTTTATCATCTATAATGACCTTTCCTTCTGTCGGATTATCGAGTCCGCCCAGCATATGGAGCAATGTTGACTTTCCGCTTCCGCTCGTGCCTATGATACTTACGAACTCTCCTCTTTCAACAGATAAGCTTACATCATCCAATGCCTTAACAAGAGTTTCATCCTCTCCGTAATATTTCTTTAAATGTTCTGCAACCAGTATACTCATTTCGTCCTCCGTCTTTATTTTAATACTTTATTTTTTTGACTATGTGAATAATACCACTTGTTTCTTTCCAGATTATTACTCAAATCTTTCATTTTTGAAAGAATCGGCAAAAATAAAAAGAGACCGTTTATCGGGTCCCTTAAAACGATATCCCCTCATTCTTTTACCAATTCCTTCCAAAAAATATAGTCGTATCGCATTTCTTGTGGTAGAATGCCCTGAGGAAAGGAGTTCTTACTATGAACGAAATATATGACCAGGCCATATCAACAATGAAGGAAATACGCAAACAAATCAACACTGAGATGGGAACGCTTATCGTAATAGGCTGCTCTACGAGCACTATTTCCGGTGATCTTCCGGGAACTAACTCCAATGAAGCAACCGCTGACGAGCTTTACCGTGCGGTAAATGAGGTCTTCGGTGATGAATTTGAAATTGCCGTCCAATGCTGCGAACATCTTAACCGTGCGCTTGTGATCGACAGAACTGTTGCCGATAAGTACGGCTTCACTCCGGTCAATGCGGTTCCAAAGAAAAAGGCCGGCGGCGCATTTGCAACAAAGCATTATAACAGTCTTCCCGACCCGGTCGTTGTCGAGGATATCGCAGCAAAGGCGATCTTAGGAATCGATATCGGTGGCATTATGGTAGGAATGCACATTAAACCGGTAGTTGTTCCTATGAAGATCGTCAATCATACGATAGGAAATGCATTTGTATTTGCCGGTAAAAGCAGGCTTAAATATATCGGCGGCGAAAGAACAAGTTATTCTCGCTGTTAATTTAGCAATTCTTTTACTTTATCCAATATTGTTATATCTGCCGGAAGCCAGTCAACCGAATCAATCGTTTCTTTAGTCAGCCACTGTGCCGCTTCATGTTCCTTGAGAACCGGCTCACCCTCTACAATACTACACAGGAAACAGTCCATAGAAAGGTGGAATGTCGGATAATCGTACTCGATAGTATCAACATACTTCTCAACTTTGATAAGTGTATCCAGTTCTTCTTTTATTTCCCTGACTATTGCCTCTTCGGGAGTCTCTCCTTCCTCTATCTTTCCGCCCGGAAACTCCCATCCGTCTTTATAGTCTCCGTACCCCCGCTGAGTTGCAAATATCATCTTCTGAGGTTCGGCAGCTTTCTCACCGTCCTTTTCAGCCATTATGACAGCTCCTACAACACGGACAGTTTTGAGATAGCTTCCATCTCCTCGATCCCTAATGCATTTGTCTTCTTTTTTATCTATAATCTTGTGTAAACTCATATTCCATCTCCATATTATTCATTACTATTGTTGCGTGAAAACCATTAGTCGTGCCACTCATAAAGCGAACTACTTCTTCAAATGAAGAAGATGTAAAATTTCCTATATCTACCATCAGCGACTCCCCTTAAAAAATCTATATAAAAATCTGACATTACTACGTAAAACCGGAAGTTACTTTGCTCATACTTTTTCTTCATTTTTCCGGTCTGCGCCTTATCTTGAATGGTGCGGGTTTCAAGAGATTCTTCCAACGCTCAAGCTTACGGTTGACCTTGATCCTCTCCATATATTCACGAAAATCAAAGTCCGCCTTAACAGCATCATCAGGATAACGGTATC
>CACYCJ010000291.1 GCA_902772925.1 uncultured Lachnospiraceae bacterium | reverse complement strand
ATTCTTTTACAGTATTCTGGCGCCGATAACGCTGTTTGTTGTTCTTTTCGGAGTGGACCGTCTGTCTGCGACAGTGCTTCTTTTGGCGGTTCCTCTCATTCCGATTACCATTGTACTCGTTATGAAGGTGGCAAAGAGGCTGCTTTCCAGATATTGGGGCAGATACGCTGTACTTGCCGACAGCTTCCTTGATAATCTGAACGGACTTACAACGCTTAAGATATATGGAGATGACGGGGAATACGCCGCTCGTATGGATGATGAGTCGGAGGAATTCCGAAAGGTGACTATGAAGGTGCTTACTATGCAACTTAATTCCACCTCCGTAATGGATATCATTGCGTACGGAGGAGCCGCCGTAGGAATGGTTACTGCGCTTTCCAGGTACATGGACGGAAGCGTGGATGTAAAGGGAATGCTGATGATCATACTTCTGGCTGCTGAGTTTTTCCTTCCGATGAGACGCCTCGGGTCATATTTTCATGTTGCGATGAACGGAATGACTGCGAGTGACAGGATTTTTTCGTTCCTTGATATAAAGGTTCCGAAGCATACTGAAGAGGTTTCTTTCGATAATTATGATATAGAGCTTAAAAATGTGTCTTTTACATATACAGATGGAAGGGCAGCCCTGGATTCCGTGAATGCGTCTTTTAAATCAGGAAGACTTATCATGGTAACCGGAGCCTCCGGTTCGGGAAAGAGTACTCTTGCAAATGTCCTTTCCGGATTAAACAGAGGCTATAAGGGCGAGATAGGCATAGGAGGAAATGAACTGTTTCTGATTCCCGAGGACACATTAAATGATGTTGTTACCGTTGTGAAGCACGACAGCTTTATATTTAAGGGAACGGTAAGAGACAATATGAAGATGGCTTGTCCAGGCGTTTCGGATACCAAGATTGAGGGACTGCTTAAGAAACTCCGTCTTGATGATGTGCTTACTCCGGATTCAATAATCAGTGAAGGGGCATCTGATCTTTCCGGAGGACAGAGACAGAGACTGGCTCTGGCAAGAGCAATCTTGTTTGATTCTCCGATATACATTTTCGATGAGGCTGCCTCAAATATAGACAAGGAAAGTGAAGAGATATTCCTTTCCGTAATTAAGAAGCTTGCTAAAAGGAAGACGGTAATTTTTATATCGCATAGACTTAAGAATGCGCTCAGCGCCGATTCGGTTTACTTTATGCAGGATGGAAAAATAATCTCCGAGGGAACTCATGAGGGTCTGATGTCAAAGAATAAGCTTTATCGTGAAATGTTTGACAGTCAGATGGAGCTTGAGAAAATTGCCGAAGAACAGCATGATGAAATTCCTGTTACTGTCATAAAGAATAAGATAGTCCTTTTGAACGACAGCATTCGAAAGGAAGCTCGTGAAGATAAAAGTGACGATAAGGATGATGAATACTATGATCCCGACGAGAGGCTTTCGGAGGATGATTATTTGCCGGAAGATGATTTTGATATGGATGATGATGAGGGCGAAAGGAGAAATATTCCTTATATCGTAAAGAATATGCTTTCCTTGCTTAAGCCGCTCATACCCGTTATGTGTATCGCTGTTATACTTGGAACTGTCGGGGCAATCCTTGCAATTTCGCTGACTGTTCTTGCCGGAAATGCAATGATCACAGGGGAACTCTCAAAAACCTTTATCATAGTGATTCTTTCAGCTGCGCTGCTTCGAGGACTCTTGCATTATGGTGAGCAGTACTTTAATCATTTTATAGCATT
Organism: uncultured Lachnospiraceae bacterium; assembly: GCA_902772925.1. Lineage (GTDB taxonomy): Bacteria > Bacillota > Clostridia > Lachnospirales > Lachnospiraceae > Eubacterium_Q. The sequence continues at coordinate 2,595 of CACYCJ010000291.1, read as the reverse complement.
TAAGATACTGGCTGTGATAAGGCATAAGCTTTATGAAAAACTCAGAACTCTTGCTCCCGCTGTCCTTGAAAGAAAGGATAAAGGAAATCTCATTGCAATGATAACATCTGATGTAGAAAAGCTTGAGGTCTTTTATGCACATACTGTATCGCCTGTTATGATAGCATTTCTTGTTTCCGCAGCAGTGGCCGTATTTGTGATGACTCATTCACTTCTGGCAGGGGCGGTTTTACTCCTCGGATTTTACGTTGTAGGTGTTATTATACCTTTCGTTAACGGAAAAAGAAGAAAGCATGCCGGAATGAAGGCTGCAAAGTATTACGGTGAAATGAACAGTATCATATTGGAATCGTTATACGGACTTGATGAAACTATTCAATATGGTGACGGACTTTACAGGCTTGATTATATGGAATATGAGGCGGGACTTCTCAGGAATGCAAAAGAAGAGCTTTCGAAACATGAGGAAAAACAGAATGCGATAACGGGCTTTGCTCTTGAAGCATTTTCGTTTGCAGTAATGCTTATAGCCATATGGCAGGTAAGCTACGGCGCAATTTGGCCGGCTGAATACGTTTTGATACTGACACTTGCAATGGGAAGCTTCGGACCGGTGGTCGCCTTGTCAAGTCTTTCAAATGATCTCAGCAGTACATTTGCAAGTGCTGACAGAGTTATAGCTCTTTTAAATGAGACTCCTAAGGTAAAAGAAACTCCGGAGTATGAGAAAACCGGAGAAGAAGCTGAAGTAGAAAACAAAGCAGAAAATGACATAGCTATGGAGGAGGTTTCGTTCTCGTACGGAGATCGGTTTGTGCTTCAGGATATCAGCTTTGAAATGCCGGAAAGAAGCATTATCTCTATATCCGGTAAAAGCGGTTCGGGTAAGTCGACACTTCTCAGGCTTATGATGAGATTCTGGGATCCTCAGGACGGAGAAGTATATATAGGCGATGATAATATTAAGGACATTCCGAGTGCCGAGCTGCGAAGGAGGGAGGCGCTTGTTGCTCAGGACACATTTATTTTTAATGAGTCCGTGCGGGAAAATATACTGGTCGGTCGACTTGATGCAACTGATGAGGAGGTTGAGGAGGCAGCAAAGAAGGCGGCTATCCATGATTTCATTATGAGCCTTCCGGATGGCTATGATACAAAGGCGGACGAAGCGGGAAGCGCATTTTCAGACGGAGAAAAACAACGTATAGGGTTGGCGCGAGCGTTTCTTCATGACAGCGACATAATGCTTTTTGATGAACCTACAAGCAATCTGGATGCTTTAAATGAGGGGATGATCCTTAAGTCTTTAAGGGAGATTAAGGATAAAACCGTTATTATCGTTTCACACAGAGAATCAACCCTCGGCATATCTGAAAAAGCATACAGGCTTGAGACGGTTGATAAATCAGACAACAAAAGAAACTTAAAAAAATAATAACATTACTTAATTTTATTAACTAATTTTTAATTTTTGTTAAAAAAATCATATTTTTTGTTTACAAACATAATCACTATGTAGTATAATCTCTCCTGTGCCGAAAAACGGCATATAAATAAGTAAAATTTATATATGTAAAGGAGAGTAGAAAAGATGTCATACGTAGATGAAGTCCTTGAGTTGGTAAGTAAAAGAGATGCAGATCAGCCTGAATTCATTCAGGCAGTTACAGAGGTTCTTAATTCACTCAGACCTGTTATTGAGCAGGACGAGGAAAAGTACAGAAAGTTAGCTATACTTGAGAGGATTACAGAGCCCGATCGTCAGATCATGTTCAGAGTTCCCTGGGTTGATGATAAGGGAAATGTTCAGGTTAACCGTGGTTTCCGTGTACAGTTCAATAATGCTATAGGACCTTACAAGGGAGGCTTAAGACTTCATCCTTCAGTAAACCTTGGTATCATCAAATTCCTTGGTTTTGAGCAGATTTTCAAGAACAGTCTTACAACACTTCCCATCGGTGGTGGTAAGGGTGGTTCTGACTTTGATCCCAAGGGCAAGTCAGACAACGAAATTATGAAATTCTGCCAGAGCTTTATGACAGAGCTTTCAAAATATATCGGCGCTGATGTTGATGTTCCTGCCGGTGATATCGGAACAGGAGCTCGTGAGATCGGATTTATGTTTGGACAGTACAAGAGAATAAGAGGAAGCTATGAAGGCGTTCTTACAGGAAAGGGCCTTTCATACGGCGGATCACTTGCCCGTACACAGGCTACAGGCTATGGACTTCTTTATCTTACAGAGGAAATGGTAAAGTGCCATGATGATAAGATGGAAGGAAAGACAGTTGCAGTATCAGGTTCGGGAAATGTTGCTATCTATGCTATAGAGAAGGCTCAGCAGCTTGGTGCTAAGGTTGTTACATGCTCAGATTCAACAGGCTGGATCTATGATCCCGAAGGAATCGATGTAGAGCTTCTTAAGGAAGTAAAGGAAGTAAAGCGTGCTCGTCTTACTGAATATGCAGCTGCAAAGTCATCAGCTCAGTACTTCGAGAAGAAGAACGGTGAGCATGGCGTATGGCAGTACAAGGTTGATATCGCTCTTCCATGTGCTACACAGAACGAGCTTGATATCGAAGATGCTAAGATGCT
>CACYCJ010000290.1 GCA_902772925.1 uncultured Lachnospiraceae bacterium | reverse complement strand
TTATCGGCGCCAGAATACTGTAAAAGAATTGAGAAAGATATTTTCCGTAATACGTTTCGAGCTGCTCTACTCCCTCCGTCATAAGCTGCGTTATCTCTGCCGAGCCGATAAATTCACGATAATTCGAACCCAGATCCAGCAGTTTTTCATATACAGCTCTTCTCAGAATCTTTTTTACATCAACAGAAGCGAGAAATGACATTCTGACATAAAGGCGGTCCAAGCCCGCTTTTCCGAGTGCAAGGAGCAAAAGCAAAACCGTATATCCGATCGTAACCTTAAGCTCCGCTTCATGCTTTATGGCAGTCGCGCTGAGCCCTGCAACGATATATATTATCAGAATCTGTAAAATAAGCGCACAAAAACGGGAAAGTACCTGAAAAACAATATACTTTCCCGAATTTCCCATAAGTTTTAATAAACGAGTCTTAATCATATCACAGTCTACATCCGCATTTACATATACATTTCAATGTATCTACACAATTTTATTCTCATCCGCTACTTTATATGCATATCATTCGCATCTCAATTCAGATATCAATCTGCGTCCCGATCTGCATCAGAAGCTTCTGCAGCATCTTCATCTTCATCATCTTCGTCAACATCAAGCACAGCCGCATAGTATCTCGCACCTTCAGACTTTGCCTGATTCTCTCTTACCTCATAGATATTGTCATAATTGGTAAGCATTATCTCGGCGATGGATCTCGATATAGCTCCGCTTTCAACATTGCTCTTGAGGATCATCATGATCTCATCTCTGCTCATTCCGGATCTGTAGGATCTTATTTCACCTACTGCAGAGAAGATATCTGCTATTGCAAGTATACGAGCTCCCATAGGTATATCATCTGCTTTAAGGCCGAAGGGATATCCGTATCCGTTCAGTCTCTCATGGTGAAGAGCAGCCCATTTCCCTATCTGTTCAAAGCCTTCAACATCATTAAGAAGCAGGAATGTATAATATGCATACTCCTTAACTATATTGAATTCCTCATCGGTAAGCTTCTCGGTCTTATCAAGAATAGCCTTCGGAACCTTGAGCTTTCCGATATCATGAATGTATCCAGCAATGAGCATCTTCTTACATTCCTCTTCAGACATACCCATAATCTCAGCAAGTCTGACGGCAGTTGCTGCAACTCCGGTTGAATGCATTGTCGTATACTGACTTCTGTAATCGATAATCCTGGACATAAATCTTGCATAGCCGATCATATCATCAAGTGAAACATCAAGAATATCAGGTATAAGTTCAAGATAAACATCAGGTCTGTGAAGTGTCTCAAACCATATATATTCCTTGTTTGACAGATTAAGAAATGCTTCTATGATTTCAGGCTTTAATTCCTCTCCGGCATAATCCGAAATGGTATCGCATATATCCTCTTTCTGGTTAAGAGCAGCTTTTTTACTGTCAAGAGCAGTGGCAACCCTGTCAGAAAGATCGATTATCTGAGCCATAGTCTCATATTTATCCAGCTTTTCTTTAGCCATTAACACAACATAATCGGAGCTTTCGGCTTCAAATATATCTCTTACATAATCAAGTCCTGCTATATCACCGATGATACTGCGTCCCGTAACGCATAATTCCTTAAATGTATAAGGTCCCTTAACGGAGTCTGCTGCCCTTTCAGGCATAACCGCAATTCCTATATCATGTAAAAGCGCCGCAAAAGCGGTTTTCTGTATATCACTATCATCCATACCAATAAACTCTGCCATTTTATATGACAGATAGGCAATCCTCTGATGGTGATCTTCAGCCTCGGGAACTAGCAGGTTCATCGCATTTCCAAACACCTTGGCAAGTGCTCTCTTACTGGTAAACTTCTTCTCCAAATCAGTATCCTCCCGTTAAACAAAAATTACTAGCATCCCCCATAATCAGGATACTTTAAACACCCATACAGAATTATAACATTTTAGGTCATAACATTTCAAGTTTTCATTTCAAACAAAACGGTTCCATCTTCCTTCCGTCATTTGATTTCAAATTTATAACATATAGAATGTGCGCCGCATTCCGCACAAAAAAATCGGCCATGGAAAATTTCCATGACCGAAAATTAAACTTAATCAATTAGCTGAGGGGATATACATACCATGCAAGACCTTCATCCGTCCAGCCTGCAGCTACAACCTTCTTATGCTCTTCAATATTGATAGTGAAGTTATGTCCGCCATCATTCTTGTTATAAGATCTCCAAAGCTTGGTTCCCTTGTTCTGAGCTGCTGAGTAGAATGCAACACCTTCATCTACCCATCCTGCTTTTACAAGATTCTCTCTCTCCTGAGGGCTGATCGTGAAGTGATGAGAACCTGCATCTCTTGCATTGGGATTGAAGAGTCTGTATACGGGATAATCAGAATCCTTGGGTGCCATGCAGAGACGACCTTCATCATTCCAGCCTGCCTTAACTGCACTCTCAGCTTCCTTCTTATTTGTTGTATAGAAGTGCTCACCTGAGTTAGGATTATAAATTCTGTATACATCTATCTTGCTCTCGGGAACATAAATTGCCATAATGATGTTTCTGTTTTCCCAAGTCTTTATTGCCTTATAGCCTGTAACATCGCCCTGAGCATAAAGTGTATTATTCTGTACGAAGAATACATAGTTCTGGTTATCAATCTTAGCTGAGAAAGTTCCGTCTGAATTTGCAACAACCTTCTGAACCTGTGTGCCACCATATACATAAGGTCCGCTGAGACTTGTCTTTGCCTGAACAAGACCAAGGAGATTTAAAAGATCGGTAAGAGTAATTCCTTTATCATATCCCTCGATAGTGATTTTAGCCTTATTGAAAGTAATAACTCCGGTCTGTTTTGTAACATCAAGGCCCTTATCGGTTGTAACATACGCTTTATCTTTATCACTATATCTTGCAGTATATACGGTTCCCTTTGTATTAAGTGTTACTACAACATTTCCGAGCCATGAGATACCTTTACCGGCCTTCATAGCCTTATCCATATCTCCTGCAAGAGTAGCGGGACTAACCTTAAGCTGTCTTAAGAATGTTATCTCATTATCCTTAAAATCCTTAACAAACTGAATCTTTGTAACATTCTCTGTACGGAATGTGTTACTGTCATCAAGGAAATCAAACTCCTCTACTGTCTCAAAAGCTGCATCATTTGCAGTTGCTTCATCTGCCTTAACCGTGTATGCTGAAACTGACAATGAACCTACAGCAAGAAATCCGGCAAGAACAGCAGCAAGTGCCTTCTTAAAAACCTTCATAAATCTTTTCTCCTCCTATAATGTAAAATATGTTAGTAATAAAACTAAAAGTAAATATACACCTATGATACATAAAAGTCAACTATATATTCTTTTCAGTCATATATATAAATTTCAGCCATATATACAAATATCGGTCATAAACACAAATTTTTATCATATATAATAGCAAAATCGGCTGCAGATCATATCTGCAGCCGACTCCGAATACTTATTTAATTACTTTCCAAGCGGATATACATACCATGCAAGACCTTCGTCTGCCCAGCCTGCTTCAACAATCTTCTTCTGCTCTGCCTCACTTATGGTAAAGTTGTGACCACCGTCATTCTTGTTGTAAGCTCTGAGGAGCTTTACACCCTTACCGTTAGTAACAGAATAGAATGCAACACCTTCATCTACCCAGCCTGCTTTTACAAGATCCGCTCTCTCTTTTGAGCTGATCGTGAAGTGATGAGAACCTGCATCTCTGGCATTGGGATTGAACAATCTGTATACGGGAACATTTGAAGCCTTGGGAGCCATGCATAGACTGCCTTCATCGTTCCAGCCTGCTTTTACAGCATCCTCAGCTTCTTTTTTATTTGTCGTATAGAAATGCTCACCTGAATTGGGATTATAAATTCTGTAAACATTAACCCTTGCTTCAGGGATATAAGTAGCCTTAAGGACTCCTGCCTTCTTCCATACTACAATAGCCGAATAAGCGGTAACATCACCCTGAGCATAAAGAACATCATTCTGCTCGAAGAATGTATATGCCTGATTATCCATTTTAACAGAGAATGATCCGTCTGCATTTGCAACAACGGAATCTATCTTTGTCTTTCCGTAAGTATAGGTTCCCTTGTACTTATCCTTTGACGAAGCTCTTGAAAGGAATCCGAAAAGATCGATCAGATTAAGATCTCCGCCGCCGGCAGTTATATCTGTATGTACAAAGGTAATGTCATCCTTAATATTTGAAATATCCATTCCGCTTGCACTGAACATATGTGCCTTAACTTCCGAATACTCCTTTTCATCTCCGTCATAAAGTGCCCTATACTTATTTCCTTCTTTATCAGTAAGATCAATAACAGTGCCAAAGAGCCATGATATTCCGTGTCCGGACTTCCATGCCCTGTTCATGTCATCTACGAACTCATAGGGGCTGGCTACAAATTCATTTTGAAAATGAATTGTTTTATCCTCAAAATTCTTGATAAATTCGATTTTTGTCACATCCTGTAATGCAAATGCCGAATTATCCTCTACTACTGCATCATCTGCTGCAGCCGCTTCATCTGCCTTTACTGTGTATGCTGAAAGCGATAATGAACCTACAGCGATAACACCGGCAAGAACAGCAGCCAAAACCTGTTTGAATTTCTTCATACCTCTGTGTCTCCTCCTATAATTAATCATATAATAATATAAAAATGAATATACACCTCTAATGCGGAAAAAGTCAACCTTAAGAATCACTTTCCTTCCTTTTTATCTTCCTCGCCGTAACCGTAGCCGTAGCCATAACCATAGCCATAGCCGTAACCGTAACCATAGCCTTTTCCGTAGCCTTTACCGCCCTTTTCAACCTTATTCAGGATGACACCCAGAATTCTGACACCGCCCTGCTCAAGCTGCTTCTTTGTATTCTGAGCCATTTTATAGCTTACGCCGTCTGCCGCGATGACGATTGCCGTTCCGTCACTTACCTTCGCAACAACGGCCGCATCGATAACACTTCCGAGAGGAGGGCAATCGATTATGACATAATCATATTTTTCCCTTGCTTCGGATATAAGCGTTGTAAATTTGGAATTTCCGAGAAGCTCCGAAGGATTCGGAGAAACCTGTCCGGTAAAAATAATGTCGAGATTATCTATACTTGTCTCGTATATTACCTCTTCAAGCTTTTTCTTACCCGTAAGATAATGAGTAAGCCCGACCGTTTCCTTATCTACCGAATAACGGCTGACGGTAACGGATTTTCTTATATCGGCATCAATAAAAAGTGTCTTATAGCCACCCTCTGAAAAAGCCTTGGAAAGAAAAAATGCGACTTCACTCTTTCCTTCATTCGGTGCAGAGCTTGTGATGGTTATGGTCTTTATATCGTCCCCGCAGAACATTATATTTGTTCTGAGCGTCTTATAGGCTTCATTAGTGTTAAAGCTGAGCTCTTTTATCTTTTCAAAATTAATCTTCATAATTTTTCCTCTGTCTGAAGCAATGATTCTTTAAGCAATATCCTTACTATTTTTCAGCTTTCTTGCCGAAGCATCCTCCTGCTTCTGCTTTTTGCGGGACACCTTTCCGTCCATAGGTATCTGACCTATAACATTAAGTCCGAGATATCTTTCTACATCATCACTGTTCTTAATGGAATCATCGAGAATAAATCTTATTATATAAAATGCAGCAGCTATCAGCATACATGCAGCACCGCCTATTGCCGCATTCTTCTTGACATTCGGTGACGACTTATATTCTGCAATGTGTCCGTAATCTATGATATTCGGCTCCTCAGTCTCCATAATCTCGGCAATACGCTTCAGCGAAACATCCGTAAGCTTATCAACTATGGTCTTTGCCATATAAGCATCATTATCTTTTATTGTTATATATATTATTCGTGTCTGATCGGAATTCTTGATACTGAGTTTTTTCAAAAATGAACTATAGCTGATATCCAGCTTAAGATCCGAAATAACCTTCTCAATTACAGGTCTTGATTTAATGAGCTCCATATAATCGGAAGTAAGCAGATTCCCTATCTGAAGATCGGCTATCGATGTTATGCTGTTGTTAGTACCCAGTATATATATTTCGGATGTAGACTCATAAATCGGATCCACAAAAAGAACCGTATAGCCGCCGACAACTCCCACTCCGAGGATAAAGGCCAGTATCAGGACAAATATATTTCTCCTGAGCACATCGAAAATGGCTCGCAGGTCTATATAATCCTCTTCATTATCGTAATTTGAATTCATAGTTTAATCCCTTCATTCGGTATAATGACATGTAACCTATTAACTAGCGTCTCAAAATGTGATTATACCTCTTTTGTATTACAATTGTCAAGCAATACGAATTAAGGAGGAGCACGCTAATCTATAAACTTATTATTAATGACTATTTCGGCATTTTCGAAAAACATCCTCTCAATCTCGTCCTCGCCGCATTTTCTTTTTACCCATTTTGCCGCGTCGGAAAAGTCGGGAGTCCTGCTTATCAGATCATGAGCGTCAGTGCTTATAAAATCAATATAGCCCTTTTTCAGCAGTTTATTGCACCATCTTGATTTCGTATCAAATGCGCTTCCGCCCACACTTTCGGCATTCATCTGAAGATATACGCCCATATTCTTAAGTTCCTCTATCCTGTCTTCATTTCCGACCAGGCTTTTATAACGTTCCACATGGGCAATTATCGGTCTTAGTCTTAAAGATATCAGATTTCGCATTGCTTCATAAATGCTTCCATACGAAATCCTTATGTTGAATTCCACAAGGATGTATTTCGAGCCGGCCATTGTATGAACCAGCCCGCCTCTGATATCATCCATGATACCGTCTTCGTATAGTACCTCGTTTCCGAGATAGACCTCCATATCGGGATGCATCTCTTTTGCCCGTATCTTAAAAGCCTCAAAGGTTTCCTCAAGCTCAGAAAAGCTGTAGCTGTTCCTGTTTTTTACATAATGAGGAGTGCATATTATCTTACGCACTCCTTCCCTGTATTCCATTTCCAGAAGCTCCTCCGACATTTTCATATCGGTTGAGCCGTCATCCACTCCCGGGAGCAGATGATCATGCATATCTATAAAGTCCATTTGTCATCCTTTTTTAGAAATCAATCATTATTCTTAAGGCCTCGGTACACACCGAGAAGCAGCATGCTTACGGCAGTTACAAAGACGCCTTCTATCAGCATCACCTGCATCATTCTGTCCATACTTGTTTTTATGAATATAAACAGGTAATCAGGTTCTATATACAAGCCCGAATATGGTTTAACGATAAACAGCACAACCGCTGCTGCCATTATCACAACTCCGCTTATAAAGAAGCCTCCCATAAGCTTTCTTACTCCCCTGTGTCTCTTTCCTTCCAGGAACATAAGAGCTGTTATCGCGATCACCGTACCGATAAGCAGTAAAATCGTCTGTATTCCCGCTGCAGAATTCAGGCTGTGCCTGATACTGCAAATGTAATCGGCAACCGCCACATGAAGGAGTCCGTCATCCGACCTTAAGGCATTTATTTCCGCCTCCGTACTCCTGTAAGCATCAATAGTAGTTGAAACTTCATTTTTACTCATAAACAAAAATTCTTCATATGAAAGCGTCGAATCCGTTTTAACGCCCTCATCAATCTGATACAGAACATATTCATAGCTGAAATATCCGCTTTCGTTAAGACTCTTCATTACGGAATCATCTCTGAAAACACCAATATAGATTGAAGCTGCGGCCGAAAGGATCACGATCTGAACAGCTATTACCACAGCAAGGATCCTGCCGCATATCTTTCTTATGCTCCTTCTTCTCCTGTGGCCCTTGCTACCGCCCTTATGAGTACTGTTATTTAAGATAAAGCATTTATTTACCGCAGCATATATTATCACAGCCACTGTAATCCCGAGCAGCACAGCGGTAATTATCCATGCCGCTATCCTCCATACCGGAGGCAGTGAAAGCTGAAGCGTTTCATAGGATTCTCCCTTTTTTATCTTAAGATCGCCGCTGTCATCATCGTATACAATATTGGTATCAGCCTTATCCGGATCCGGTCTTTCGTCAAGACCTTCGCTTTTTCTGCCGGAATAATCCTGAAGCTCTTTTTTCAGATTTTCATCAAGATCTATATCCGATTTCGGAGGACCTTCTATTACAATATTTCCGTATTCATCTACCGGTATATCATCCGGAAGCTTATACTGTGTAGTATCACCTTCCGGTTCCTCTGTGGTAGTAACAGTGGTCGTATCACCGGAGCCATCATCTTCCGATGTACTCGCCTGTGTGGTAGTGGTAAACTCACCCTGATCATCGTCACCATCATCGATTACCACAACCTCGTATACATATCCGCCGGAAACACCCTGCGCCACATTGTTGTATATATAATTTATTGCAGCATTTGCCTGCTCAGCGGTAAGATCAACATCATCTCTAAGAAGATAAGCCGTTACCTGCGCTATATATTCGGACTTGGCTCTGTAAAGCTTTCCGTTATAGCTGAAGGTACTCGAACAAACCGCCAGAACCCTGGCTTCATTTGCATTGATCCCCGAAGAAGCAAAAGTGCTGTCACATGTCAGTGCAACAGCAAAAGCAAATACTAACGCAAAGCATAATAAGCCGATAATTTTTTTATGTTCTTTCTTCATGGGTTTAATCATCATCCTCCCGTGAGATTACCTCTTCAAGTGTACGCCATCCCAGAACAGCACATTTTACTCTTGCAGGCATATGAGAAATATCCTGCAGCGCCCCGGCCTCTTCAAGCTCCTCTATATCCTCCGGAGTAGCCGTACCTTTGATCATCCCGAGGAATTTATCCTTTAAGGACATAGCTTCTTCAACGCTTCTTCCGATAATAAGATCAAGCATGATATCCGCGCTGGCCTGTGATATGGCGCACCCGTCTCCCGTAAACGCACCATCCTCTATTATGCCATCCTTTACGAAAAGTTCAAGCGTTATATCATCTCCGCAGGTAGGATTAACACCTCTTTTGTTAAAATAGCCGTCAACTGAGCAATGATCTTCGCTTCCGGATGCACTCACATTATATCCGATAAGCTTCTGCTTATGCTCCGGTCTTATATTATGCTCGGTAATCACTTCACTGTAAAATGTATTTCTTTCCATATCCTATTCCTTATATCCCATAAGCGGTCGAACACTGCCAAGCACCTTTACAAAGCGTTCCACCTCTTCCTCGGTATTATAAAACATTATACTTGCTCTCGTAGTCGAAGGTATCTGCAGGAACTGATGAAGCGGTTCGGCACAGTGATGTCCCGCTCTTACCGCCACGCCCCCGTCTGCCATTATGGAAGCCACATCATGAGGATGGACGCCTTCCACCTTAAAGGTTATGATCCCGTTATGTTCATCGGCATTTTTCGATCCGAGGATCTTGATGCCCGGGATCTTACAGGCTCCTTCAAAGGCTATCTTCGTCAGATAATGCTCTCTTTCGATCATATCATCCATTCCGACATCATTTATGAAATCGATAGCCGCCGAAAGACCTATTGCCCCGCCCGCATTTACGGTTCCCGCTTCAAATTTATGAGGAAGCTCTGCATAGGTAACCTCTTCAAGCGATACCGTTTCTATCATCTCTCCTCCCGTGAGAAAAGGAGGCATTTTTTTTAGGATTTTCTCTTTTCCGTAAAGAACTCCGATTCCCATAGGGGCAAGCATCTTATGTCCCGAAAAAGCAAGCAGATCCACATCAAGGTCTTTAACATCCGTTTTGGTGTGAGGCACACTTTGGGCGCCGTCAGCTATAAGCACCGGGGTCTTGCCGTCCGGCAAAGCCGCCCCGTGTACAAGTGTAGCTATGGTCTTTATATCATTTATCCTTCCGAATACATTTGACATGGCGGTAAGCGCAACTATCTTAGTTCTTTCGCTAAGCATACCCTTAAGCTCATCCATATCAATGCTTCCGTCTTCGTCAACCTTCAGGTATTTCACCACCGCACCGTGCCTTTTTGCTGTCTGCTGCCACGGGAGAAGATTGCTGTGATGTTCCATAACCGTCGTGATTATCTCATCACCTTCATCGAGGAGCATATCACCTAAGGAAAATGCGGCAAGATTAAGACCTTCAGAAGCATTCCTCGTAAATATGACCTCTCTTTCGGAAGGCGCATTTATAAATGCTCTTACCTTCTCCCTTGCTGCCTCATACTCATCAGTTGCTCTGATGGAAAGGTCATATAATCCCCTGAAAGGATTTGCATTTGAATATCTGTAATACTCACTTACTGCATTTAGTACTCTCTCCGGTCTTTGGGACGTCGCCGAATTGTCAAGATATGCTATTTCAGGATTATCGAAAAATCTGAAATCCTTCCTGATTTCTTTTATGTCTAACATATAATTCCTTTTAATCTGTTTTTTTATGAGATCATTTCACTCGATTTCTTCATCACTTTGCAGCCTTGCGATAAGCTTCTGTCTGATATCCTGATCGGGAATAAGCTCCGCTGCAGTTAGAAGACCGCTATTTGCCATTATACTCCTTGCTTTTTCTCTGTCAATCCCGCGAGAGGCCATATAATATAAAATTTCCTCCGAAATGCTTCCGATGGATGCTCCGTGTTCCCCACTGACTGCTTCCTCTGTGCAAAGAATCAGCGGTACGGTTTTATTAACAACATTTTCATCCAAAAGAAGCACCTTCTCTTCTTCTTTTCCCGAAGATCCCGAGCAGCCCCTGACAAAATCCACCGTAGTCCTGTAAAGCTTTTCGGCTTTATCGGTAAGGACTCCGTTTGCGGCAATATCCGCATCCGTGTTTTTACCTCTCTGTCTGGCGATATAATTCATATCGAGAATTTCGCCGGCTCCCACAGTATATCCCGTTTTAAACTGTGCTCTTGAACCGTCACCGATAAGGTTTGCAAGGCAAGCGACATTTGTCGACTTTCCGGAGATCATCACATGAATAACCTTTATCTCGGCATTTTCCTCAAGTGCCGAAGAAATATCACAGGACATACATGTATTATCACTCAGATCAAATATCTGAACAATACTCAGCCTTGCTCCCTTTTCAAGATATGCCCTTGTTTCGGAAGCAGCATATATCATTTCATCAGCCGAAACACCTTTACTGTCATCAGTAAAATTCATTACTACAGTAAAGCTGCTTCCTTCTTTAACAACTATCTTTGTTTTGCTTACGGAAAGCACACCCGGATCGTGGTAACAGATATCTGTTTTAACATCGGCTGTAAAATCCTCTTTATCATTTCCATCCTTTATAAAGACAAGTTCCGCAGGATATTCTTTAATAAGCCCGGAAAATTCCTTACCCATGGCGGATTCATTTTCCGCTAAAATATCCGATATATTTCCGTTGATATCCTCCTCGGAAAATAAGCTTATTCCGTCCTTTAAAATAACATTTCCTTTAATGCTCTTTACTTCCGAAGGAAGGCTTAACCTTCTGTCATTAACCCTCAGGAAGTTCCATGTTTTAGAAGGAAGCGGATTGATCATTATCTCTTTATTCATGTCCTGCACCTCCTAACCTATACTTCCGACCATTTCTATCCTGATGAGATTATTCATCTCAACAGCATACTCAAGCGGAAGCTCCTTGGATACATCATTTGCAAATCCGCTCACTACCATCGTCCTTGCGTTTTCTTCTGAAACGCCTCGGGACATAAGATAATAAATCGCCTCATCATCTATCTGACCGATCTTTGCCTCGTGTCCTATAGATGCGTCATCCGTCCTTATATCCATTGCAGGGATGGTGTCCGAGCACGACTCACTGTCAAGCATCAGGCTTGCGCAGTCAACCGTGGATTTTGCTCCCGCCGCATCCTTTCCTACATAAACATTGCTTCTGAAAATGCTCCTGCCGCCGCTCTTTGAGATCGACTTGGCACTGACAACGGACGATGTATTTTTTCCGGTCTGGAAAACCTTCATTCCCGTGTCAAGCTCCTGTCCCGCGCCCGCAAAAGTTATACCCGTATATTCCATATGCGAGTTATCACCCACAAGGTTTGTCTGAGGATAAAGATATGATGTATGTGAGCCGAATGAGCCGGATACCCATTCCATTTTTCCGCCCTCTGCAACGGTAGCCCTCTTGGTATTAAGGTTATACATATTCTTCGACCAGTTCTCTATGGTGGAATATCTGAGCTTTGCATTTTTTCCGACAAAAAGCTCCACAGCTCCGGCATGAAGATTGGCAATATTATATTTAGGCGCCGAACACCCCTCTATGAAATGCAGATCAGCCCCTTCATCAACTATGATAAGCGTATGCTCAAACTGTCCCGCACCCGGAGCATTCAGTCTGAAATACGACTGAAGCGGAATCTCCACACTTACTCCCGCAGGGATATAAACAAATGAGCCGCCTGACCACACAGCGCCGTGAAGAGCAGCAAACTTATGGTCACGAGGAGTAATGAGCTTCATAAAATGATCTCTTATCATTCCCTCATAAGGGCCGTGCAGTGCAGATTCGATATCACTGTAAACCACGCCCTGCGCAGCCACCTCTTCCTTAAGATTGTGATACACCAGCTCAGAGTCATACTGCGCACCCACACCGGCAAGTGACTGTCTTTCCGCCTCGGGTATTCCCAGCTTTTCAAAGGTTTCCTTTATCTCTTCGGGAACCTCATCCCAGTCTGCCGTCATCTTTCCGGTAGGTCTTACATATGTGACGATATTATCCATATCAAGTCCTTCTATGGAAGGCCCCCAATCCGGCATCTTAAGCTCATTATATATCTCAAGAGATTTAAGTCTGAATTCCCTCATCCATTCGGGATCGTTCTTTTCCTTTGATATCTGACTCACTATCTCGGGTGTGAGGCCTTCCTCAACCTTATAATAGTCCTTTTCGTCATATTTGAAATCATACAGATTTCTCTGTACATCTTCTACATAGGTTTTTTGTTTCATTTTCGAATATCCTCTTTATTTCAAGTCTGTGATATACTTTTCAAATCCGTTTTCATTAATATCATCTATAAGACTCGCATCCCCCTCTGCTCTGATGCAGCCGTCTATAAGTACATGAACCTTATCAACATGAATGGATTCAAGAATTTTGGTGCTGTGAGTGATTATAAGCAGAGAGCCTTCTGTAGTGTTTCTGAATTCACCGACGCCCTTTGATACAGTCTTAACCGCATCAATATCCAGACCTGAATCAGTTTCATCAAGAATGGCAAGCTCCGGCTTCAGCATCAGCAGCTGCAGTATCTCAGCCTTCTTTTTCTCTCCTCCCGAGAATCCAACATTTAAGTCTCTGTCCGCATACTCGGGATCCATATCGAGGACCTTGAGCATTTTCTCAAGCTCTTTTCTGTATTCCCAAAGTCTTATCCTTTTTTCTCTTTTCTGATCCATGGAGCTTCTTATGAAAGATGAAAGCGTAACTCCGGGTATCTCTATGGGGTTCTGGAACGATAAAAAGATTCCCATCTTCGCCCTTTTATCCGGTGCCTCATCCAGAAGCTCCTCTCCTTTAAATGTGGCACTCCCCTCTGTCACCTCGTACTTGGGATTTCCCATTATGGCATGGCCGAGAGTCGACTTACCGGCTCCGTTAGGTCCCATAAGGACATGTGTTTCATTTTTTCCTATCGAAAGATCAATACCGTGAAGAATTTCCTTTTCACCTATACTGACCTTTAATCCGTTTATTTGAAGTAGTGCTTCAGACATCTGATTTTTTCCTTTCTTTTTAAGCATTTGCATATATCCGGAACAGCATCTCGCCAAACCGTTTTATAAGCAGTCTATATAATACATTAATTCAGTTCTTTTGTGTTGATAAAATATATCAATTTCTTTTCTGCTGCAGTCCAAAAGATAAGCCCATCGAGATATCATCATCAATGGGCTTCATAAGCATTCTATAATTCCTGATAATTATTCATTATACCCGCACTGTCAATATATCTTTTCATATCGCCATCCGAGGTAAGGATAATTATCTGTTTTATATCCAGATGTGACAATGCATTGCACATGGTGATCACATCCTTACCCGACAGTTCCCTGAATGCGTCATCAAGTATAAGCGGCACTTCGTCTTCAACCAGGTTCTTGGCGAGAGAAAGTCTTATAGCTATATAGAGCTTAATGATATCTCCCTTATCAAGATCCGCTATTCTGATTGCCTTACTCTGTTTCTTAACATAGAGATGTCCCTCTTCTCCCGGTTCGAGAGCCAGATACTCGGGTCCGAGCATTTCTCTGATATACTTTTTGGTATCAACAAACAGTATCTTATTAACTTCCTTCCTGATACTGTCGGAAATGGAATTTATCCTCTGCTTCGCAAGTGTTATCGCCTTTACTTCATCCTCAAGAGCGCCTTTTTTCTTAAACACATCATTGAATTCCGCCTTAAGAACACTTCTTTCTTTCCTTCTTTCAAGCAGCGCCTCTTCCTTTTCCTTTAAAAGCTTTTTCTGCTCCTGATATTCCTTGGCAAAGGTCATATCGAATTCAATCTCTTCCTGCTGCTCGTACTCCTCCTGAAGCTCTTCGAGAACCTTATTGAAATCTTCATCGGTAGGAGTCTCATTTTCATCATCGTTCTTGAAAAATCCTTTTAACCTGAGATCATCTACGATAGTAAATATAACAAATATTGCCGTAAAAAGTATAAATATCCTTCGAATAATCTCTTCAAACGGAAGAATCCTCACCAGGATCGTTACAGCAACGATAACTGCAACACCCACAAGGAGCACAAACCAGAGTTTTTCATGAATGGGCTTCTTTTCCGGTTCGTCCTCATCCATATGCTCCTTTTGATTTTCACTCAGCTTATTTATCTTTGCCTCAAGCTCCTCATCCTCCTCGTAGGTAATGGAGCCGTCTTCATTTTCAACAAGCTTTCTGGCAACTCTTTTTCTTTTCTCTGCCTCTATCATGAAATTCTCATCCAGCTGCTTGATCTCTTTTTCAACAGCTTCGATTGAGGGATCCACATCATCGTATGTTTCAATTTTTTCCGTCAGAATATCGAGTCTTCTGCTGAGAGGCTCAACCGAGTTCTTCTTCAGCTCGTTATCCAGATAAGCTATTGCCTTTTTTCTGTCCACATTTACGCTTCCTGACTGAACGATATTGGTGATATAGCTCTCTATATGCTCTGCCAGAAGCTGCTTGTCATCAATGTCGGGAGCGGTTATGCACATATTCCCTTCATAGGTTGTTCTGTCCACCTTGGTAAATGTGCCGTATAATGTGTTCGGTACTTTAAGTCTGACATCCCTTCCGGAAGCCACATTAAGGACCGATGTCTGAGTAGCCGATGAATAAAAATCCTTTTCTATCAGGTATGTATCACCGTCATTCTCGATATATGCCAGTCCGCCGTAACCCAGCCCTTCTTCAGGTCTGTTTCTCTCATATGAATCATCTGACGAGCCGATTCCTTTTTTCTTTGAAATACCGAATATGGTAGCGAGAATAAAGTCTTTGATCGTGGTTTTTCCGCTGTCCTTTTCTCCGTATACGATATTGAGTCCTTCCCTCAGGTCAAGTCCCTTATTATGAAATTTCCCAAAATCCTTTATTAAAACCTTTTTCAGATACATCTGTCTATTCTCCCGATGAAGTCAGTGCTTCTATACCGTAGGTGACAGCTTTTTTTCGTATTTCTTCGTCTACATCATAGCTCTCACGAACATTCTTTATAAATCTGCCTATCAGATTATTTTCGTTTTCAATATATATATTTTCTTCGTCCTTACTGCTTAAGGTCCTGTCAATTATATCGTTTATATAAAAACGATCCTTTATCTTTTTAAAATTAAACTTCATATCCCTGGTGATATGTCCCTTCAGGGTTATGGTATAAATATTATC
>CACYCJ010000289.1 GCA_902772925.1 uncultured Lachnospiraceae bacterium | reverse complement strand
TCTCTTTTACAAAGGAATCGTCATAGATTACGCTCTTTCCTGCAGTAGAGTCTTCAACCATAATCTCTCTGAACTTATACTTTTTGGGCTCGTTCATACGCCAGGTGTAGAACTCCCATATCCAATCAGGGAATGTATTCCTAATCCTGCTGTGGTTCGTATAATCTCTTCTTCTAGCCTCTGTCATATTGTCATAGACTTCCTGCATTGTAATTTCTTCAGGCTCACCTTTGACTCTTTTGATGCAAAATGCTTCTCTAAGCAAGTCGAGTATATTATCGTACGCACTCTGGAAAGTCGTCTTCTTTTCATCAAAGGCCATAACCGCAGAACAAGTATCTCCGTTCTCCCTATATATGAAGAAATCCACATCATTGTCCTTGTGAGAGTAAACGTAAACATTCACAGCGCCGATTGCACTGCCATAATAGTAGTCATTAAGTTTTACTTGGGCCTTCTCTTTAATTTCTTCCGCATTTGCATAGATTTCCAAATTGTAGTATCTCATTCTTTTTCCTTCCTTTATTGAATCACACACACTTAAGCATGCTCTTTTCAACGGGTCCCAGAGCGTGCCGAGGGGGACGCACGACCATCATCGTGCTCGCCGATTATATACTTTTATAATCGTGCCGAAAACTTTTCTTTGTACGCTATTTTGGACATTCTTCTTTTCGGACAATCGCACAAGTTCCTATGCACTATTTAATGTACATATCTGCGTTCCCAAGCGACGCTCAAGGGTAGAGCATCGCCTAGAAACGCGCCACGGACTAACTAACCATCGCGGTAGGCGCTGACGCACGACCTGCCCCAGCACCAAACTCAATGAGCTGGTTGATGCGCGGATATACAGTGTTGATGATATGCATAAGCCTCATCATGAGTTCGTGGCACTGCTTACCGGCATTGTCTTCACCGAGTATCGCATCAGCCTCACACGTAATGTCATACTCATTGTCGATGCAGAAC
This sequence comes from uncultured Lachnospiraceae bacterium, assembly GCA_902772925.1. Lineage (GTDB taxonomy): Bacteria > Bacillota > Clostridia > Lachnospirales > Lachnospiraceae > Eubacterium_Q. The sequence goes on along the minus strand of CACYCJ010000289.1, from coordinate 1,838 downwards.
TTTGCCCAGCGATATTCGCGGTTAAGGTCATTGCAGAGCACAAGCGCCTGGTTATATACATTTCTCACATTGGCATTATCAATGCATGCATAAATCTGCATGTGGTTGCTGTCATCGCAAGACTCATCCGTTTCCTCATTGAAAATCAGGTGGAATCCTACATGCCTCTCATTCTCGCAAGTGAAGCCCACCGCGAGGAGATTGTCCTCCAATTCGCTGTAGCAGATTTCTTCCTTTTCGAAAACACTCTCTGTCTGCTGAACATATTTATTCATAGTTACCTCCCTGCCTGTTGCGGCGCTTAACTTAACACAAACGATTTGATCTAAACAGGTTTGGGGATTGACCCCTCCCCACATATAGTAAAAAAACAAAAGAAAAGAAAAAGGCGATTTGAAAAAATCAAATCTCCTTCATAGATGTTATATCATCTGCTCCGCAGCCTGTAAATTTACCAGCGGTTTAATATTTTAGCCTTGTAGTATAAAGTCTAGAAAAATAGCTTGCGGAAAAGCTATCATCTATGCTGCATTCGGCACCGATTCAATTTCATCCTGGATGGCTGAAATGGTTATGGGGGCAGGATAGTTTTTGGCTTTTTCTTTTTCTTCTATTTCTTTGAAAGCTTTTTTGAGTTCTCTAAACTGTTTATCTGTATATTTATGGGTTTGGGCCATGTTCAAAACATATCTAAACATCTCATGATCATTCAGATAGGTTTTGAGCATGTTATATACAGCCTTTCTAAGTTTGAAAATCTTGTAGATTTCATCTGGAAAGTAACAAATAGTATGGGGGTGGTCTGTGTTTTCATTGATACAGCAGTCAATAAACGTGTCTATAAGGTTGTAATAACCATGAGAAACAAAAACCGGGAGACTTTTATAGTAATGGTACAGGTGAATATAAGCTGCTACATAGAGGTTGAAATTCTCCGCTACACGGTTTGTATGGATGGCATCTATGTATCTATCCAATCCTGACTCTGGATATTTGAGCATAAAATCTATTACTCCATGGAGTTGAATTTCACCCAGTCTCTTCAGCTGTGATGCTTTCTTTACAACAGAAGAGGCATTATAGTCATTGTTAAGGAGGTTATCCTTATCAATGCTATAGAGTCTGTCAGCTTCTGGGTTGTAAACAATAATTGTATCAACAGAATTAATAGTCTGGCGGCAAAGGGTGGCGAGGGAATCAAAAATCTTTTCAAACATACACTTCTCCATTTTCAAAAAAGCGGAAATCAAAATGCACTTTATACATTTTCACTTTTTCCATCTCGATTTTCACATGCATCATATCATTTTTGCGCAAATTTGTCAAGTATTTCTCGTAATAACTTACAATTATTTTCGATTTTCTATAAATATTTTTGCGTGTATCGGTTGACACGTTCCGCAACCCCCTATATAATGGTAGAAAAACATTCGAAATGGAGAAAAAGCTATGAAAAAAGATAGTATTAAAAATACAAACGATATTACGGCAAACGTTGACGCCGAGTTAAACGAATTAACCGATAAGTTTAACAGTATGATGAAGGAGATCCTTGGGCGTCGTACCGCGAGCACAATATCTAAACAGACCGGAATTGCCGTTTCAACTATCACAAGAATAAGAAACGGAGAGAATAAACGAGGAATTAGCGGGCCTATTCTTGAAAAGCTTTGGGAGCACCGCGACAGCAACTGTACTTTTGGCGACTTCCACAAGGCAGCCGCCTTAAATACCGCCCTATCCGATGCATATATGAAGAAAGAAAATGCCAGATGGAATCAGGAGCACCAGGAAATAGATTTTCTGGAAAAACAGATTCAGAAGAGCATGTTTAACTC
>CACYCJ010000288.1 GCA_902772925.1 uncultured Lachnospiraceae bacterium | reverse complement strand
CTGCAAGAACATTGCCGAGACCCTGAACTCTTTCAATGTCGATAGTACATGTTTCTTCCATTGCTGCAAGATAACCTGTATCAAGAAGCATTGACTGACCGGGACCGAGGTCATATGAATGAACAGCACCATTGATCTCAAGGAATACCATACCGTTACCTGAAAATCTCTGCATGATGAAGCCTTCACCACCGAAGAAGCCTGCTCCGACCTTCTTGTTGAAGAATACACTCATTTCAACGCCAATTGAGTTTGCGAGATATGCTGATTTCTGAGCAACGATAGCTTTGTTTGTTGTATCGAAGCAGATGATATCTCCCGGGAATGTGGATGCAAATGCAATCTCACCGTTTCCGCTCTGGCATGTATAGGTGTTTCTGAAAACTGACTCACCTGTAACGGTGCTCTTAGCCATCTTTCCTAAAGCGCCCATTAATCCGCCGCCTTTACCGCCGAGACCGGTCTGCATGGAAATGTTTGATGTCATCCATGACATAGCGCCTCTTTGGCACTCTACTGCCTCTCCCTGTCCGAGCTTAACGATAAGCGCAGGAAGTGGTTTGTTGATTACTTCATAATTCATACTTTTAATCCCCCTTTCGAAATAAAGATATATGAATCATTTTACAGTCAATATATGACTGAAATATACGACAGTAATTATGCCATAAAATTAGTTTTTTTTCTACTGTTTTTTCTATTTAGTGTATTCGGTAATATAATCACCGAAATAAGGAAGTGCAAGTCCGATATAGCCATATCGCTTTTTTAATATTCCTCGTCTCAATAGTCTGTCACGATAAACAGCATAATTATTCGGTTTTTCCATACGACTGATAACTTCTTCTTTACTATATTCTTCTTTATCCGTCAGCAGAGAGACCAACGCCCTGTCGCCTTCAGACATTTCTTCCCATATTTTTTCATATGCGTAGGCAAAAAGTTCCGTCTTTAATGCTTCTTCTTTTTCCTCCATAGTATAATCTCTGTTTTTAAATGATATTACACCCAATTCCTGAAAAGCATATGCATATCCGAAAGTCATATCAGCCAGTTTTTTTGCGTATGAAGTATCTACCCCAAGATGCCTGCGATACATATCTGTCATTTTTATATAATTAAGAGAATCTGTCATTACTGTAGTTGCTCGTCTGAAAAATGTAAGATTCTTAACATTATATAACTGCTCAACATTTTCATATAATCCAGTGCACACAAGAAATATCGGATACCCCGCACGAAGCCATTTGCCGAATTCGGAAATAAAATCCACCACAGCATTCGTTTTCGAAATCTCGTCTATTCCTATCAGTATTTTCTTCTCGGAAGCTTCTGCTTTTTTTAACAGTTTTTCTATTTCAACTCCATAGTCAAAAAATCTGTTATCATCAGCCGTTTTTATATCTACTTCTCCGCCCACGCCAAAAACCTTTGCCGAAAGACTAAGATCAGTTTCTATTTTACTTTTCCCCTTGATTCCCGAAAAATCATCGGCAAGATTTGCAAGCAGCTGTTGAAGCATGTCTCTAGTCGGGGAAAGCCTGTAAATATACCATTTATCTTCCTCTAAGTTCTTAACCTCTTCTTCAATCTTAGCTAAAAGAACAGTCTTTCCGGACCCTCTTACTCCCGTAATCTTATATACTGATTCAGACGGTCTTCTGTACCCGAAGTTTTCAACTATTTCCATTGTTTGTACAGTAGGAATATAACTTCTGTCAGGAATTTTACTATATGTTGTAACAAACGGATTCTGCATATTAAAACCTCTCTTTTTATTCATTTTTATTTTTTGTTGAATTCTTTTATTTCTTTTTATTTATTTTGATAGATTTTATTCTTTTTTATTATTCATGTCAATTCCATTATAGTAAAAACCTCAAGTTTATTTTGGAATAATCATTGCAGAGTCTGACACTTTGGATTACTATCTCATATTAGTGGTCGGAGTTCAAAAAAACACTGACTATCATAATCTGTAGAGAAAGAGTGCATATATGAGACGAATAATATTTATAATACTATCATTAGCCATGATGATCACCATTTTTTGTTTTTCGGCAAAAGATGCTGATGAATCCACAAATACCAGTCTTAAGGTCGGAATAGCGATCGGAAGGATAATAGTCCCCGGATTTGAACAATTGGACAAAGAAGAACAGATATCCTACGCCGAAAGGATTGATCATACAGTCAGGAAATCGGCGCATTTCATCGAATATACGGTTTTAGGAATGCTTCTGCTCGGAATCTTTTATCCGAAGATCGGTAATAACACTTTTGATTTACGAAATGCTTTATCAACATTTCTGCCGCCTTTCGGAATAGGTGCACTTTACGCCGCAAGCGATGAAATCCATCAAGGCTTCGTTCCCGGAAGGTCATGTCAGTTATCGGATGTTCTTCTTGACAGCAGCGGGGGTCTGACCGGAGTTATACTCGGTACTTTAGTAGCCGTTGTTATATCAAAATTGTACAAAATTCGAAATAAAAATCAGCATTCTGACGCCGAAAAATCATTGTCTTAAATGTTCGTTTAATATATGATGTCATAAGAAAAACACACTGAAAATCAACATAATAACAGCATTAAATAAGGAGAATTCATGTTTAACAATAAGCATTTCAAATTTTATCTTTCTATTCTATTATCAGTTATCCTGATCTTGAATTTCATTCCCGGCAACATCTTCGGATACGAAAGCAGCAAGCTACTTGCTGCCGAAGTTTCTATAGAACCGATAGAGGACATATTTGAAACAGGCGATCCCGTAGAGGGGGAAAGACCTGACAACGATAACCCGGACAAAAGTGATATCCCCGATGACAGCGACGCTCCGGACATCAGAGTTATCGATTCCGATGAAGAAGAAAGCTATAGTGCTGCCACCTATTCCTACAGTGGTTATCTTTCATATGACAAGCTTACAAAAAAACAGATAGCCGACCTTTATAAGACTGCCAACAGTGACAGCGTTGAAAAGCGCTTTGTTGTCACTCCCAGTACTGTTAACCCCTATTCTTTAGGTCAGCTGGATGACACATTTCTTCAGTCAGGACTTACCTATCTCAACTTTATCAGAAAGATTTCCGGTCTTAATACCGTCACTCTTTCAGATGCATACAATGAAGCCGCTCAATACGGTGCTGTTGTTCTTGCTGCAAATAATAAACTCACACACACCCCCACTCAACCGGCTGATATGGATAAGGATTTTTATGAAAAAGGCTATGCTGCGACAACTTCCAGCAATTTATCATCAAGAGCTTATTCCTACTGGACGCCAAGCATGGAAAACGATCTTATCATCAGTTCGATCAAAGGATGTATGGATGATAACAGCAGTAACCAGAATCTTACCTGCATGGGTCATAGAAGATGGTTACTAAACCCTCCTCTGGGTGCTGTTGGCTTCGGGTGTGCAGACAATACAACTTCAAGCTCTTACAGATACAGGTTTGTGGATACCAAAGTATTTGATGATTCATTTTCAAGCCCTGATTATAATTTCATTTCATGGCCTTCCAGCGGTTATTTCCCGAATGAAGTATTAGCCACAAATGTCCCGTGGACAGTAACCATAAACCCGAGTAAAGTAAAAACTTCATCAATTCCAAATGCTGTGATAACCGTCACAAGAAAAAGTGATAACAAAGTCTGGACTTTGGATAAAAATGATCTTAGGACAAATGTTGCCAAAGCTACTGACATGTCAACAGAATACTTTAATTATGATACAAATTACTACGGAGTAAACAATATCCTGATATTCTGCGTAGGTTACGACAGCATCGGGACAACCGACTTTAAAGGTGTTTATAATGTAAATATTTCCGGTCTCGAGGACAGATCCGGCAATGCATTTACAATCAATTATGATGTTGATTTTTTCAGCGCTGTTGAAGCTGATCCTTACTCGGTTTCATCGGTAAAGCTTTACTTTCAAGGATATGACACTGAAAAGATCACTATAACTGCTGATTCGGGGTATACCTACAGTGATCTTTATGAATTAGAAATACTTCCTGATACAGCCCTCAACAAAAATGTGACATGGTCTTCCAGTGACACAAGTGTCGTCACAGTAGACCAAAGTGGAAACTTTACAACTTTGAAACCCGGAAAAGCGGTTATAATCGTCACAACAGAGGATGGCGGAAAAACCACTTTCAGCACTATCGAATCGTGGGGGATTTATCCTAAGCCCTCAGCACCTACGCTTAAGGAAGCTACAACCACTACTATCGAGCTTAATGCTGTTGATGGTTGTGTTTATTCAAAGGATGGAACGAATTATCAGGAAAGCCCGAAGTTTACAGGGCTTACTCCTGATACGGAATACACATTTTATATCAAGAAGAGCGAAAATAAATCCGAATATATGAAAGAGAGCGCTTCAGCTTCAGCTAAGCTCAGTACTCTTTCCGATATTCCCGAGGTTGTTCATGTTACAGGCGTAACACTCGATCCTACGACTTTGACATTCAAAGGTGCTGATTCAATCGGAAAGACCGGTACGCTT
>CACYCJ010000287.1 GCA_902772925.1 uncultured Lachnospiraceae bacterium | reverse complement strand
GATAGAGACTCATTGTCTGAAAGGAGCTTTTCTAAAGAGTCTGTAAATTCCTGTTCGTCATCAGTGTCATTAAACACATATCCGTTTTTCCCGTTTTGAATGACATCCACAATGTCGCCAACATTCGATACAACAGGTACGCATCCACAATTCATGGCTTCTAACAAGGATACTGGGAATCCCTCACCTTTGGAACAGGAGATGAATATTTTGCTGTCAGTAAGAACCTTCACTTTTTCGTTAAAATCACTCACATAGCCCAGGAAGTCAACGATTTCTGCAACACCGTACTCCTTGGAAGCTTCTTTGATGTTTTCCAATTGATCGCCATCGCCAGCTATGGCAACCTTTAAATTGTACTTCTTATGAAGACGTGCCAGTGCCTTAATGAGTAATATGATGTTCTTGTTAAGGTCTATTCGTGAAAACGATACAATATCATAGTGCCTCGTTTCGTTCATAGGTACTTTTGTAAATGCCTCATTCGGCAAATTCGGAAGAATGAAAATCTTTTTGGCGTCAATGCCTTTTTTCAGCAGATAGTTTTTTGTCTGGCTTCCTGTAACTGTAATGGCTGCCCCACTGCCAAAGGCTTTTAGGTTTAGTCGCTCCATCTTGGGCCCGTCTACCCAATATTCACGATGGCCTGCTATTGTCATGTGAATGTATGGCGTATGTGTCAGGAAACCAATAGTCCTGCCAATCAGACCATGTGGCGTGTTCAACACGCCAATAATGGCGTCTATCTTATATTTGTAAACAGCTATGATGCCATGCCATGTCTTACTGATATGGCGAAGTTTGCTGTTTGACTCCTTTTTCGGGCACAGATAAGTTACACGGCCGTTGAATTCATCACTTTTCTTGTCTCTGAGCACATAGATATGCTTTACCGTCTCACTGCTCAACAACGGTTGCAGGACATTTTCCCGTAAGGTGTGGTCTGCAAGCTTACATACTAATAAAATGTTCATAACGATTCTATGTTACTTTCAATAATAAGTAAAAATGAGGTATTGGCTATGATCTTATGACGTTCCAGAAGAATGTAATGCCAATCACAACAATATAGGTGAAAAATGTGAAAAATTGCGATAAATGAACGGGTTGGAACCATTTATATAAACCGTAGAATGCTAATACATACATAAATGGCATGTGTAAAAGCACTTTTCTCAACTCCAGGCTGGCGCAGATATATCCTGCAGATATCATTTCGAGTAAAATAAAAAGAATGAGAGGAATCATCTCGAGGACACGTTTTTTTACAGAATACACAACACCAGCCCAAAAAGGAATGACTAAAAACAGTTTGTTCATAAGGCCTGCTCCATAAAAAACCAACCTTGATGGTGTGTCGGATTTCGAGAAAAAAGCCGGGAATGGCCCCAGAAATGCACCGAAGAAACTGACAAAATAATTAAAGGAACCAGAATAGCTGCCATTGCTTCGGTAAGCGATAACAGCATCGACATCGCCTCCTGCTGTATATGAATCAACCATTCCTTGTATCATTTTCAAAGATACGATAAAACCACCGAAAGCAGCCGCATAGAGAAATAGAGAAATGGCTTTGCCATTCTGGGTAATGCCGTAGTATAAAAATGCAGAAATGGCAATCATACCCGCAACAGCAGGACGGAACAACAACAATAATGCGAGGCATAGCACTATTCCGAAAAAGGTATATCGTGATTGATCCGTCATGAACCGGTATAAATAATAAACGGTGCAAATGACGATAAAGATGAACAATGATTCTTTTAAAAACGTACAATGGAACAGGATGATGTATGATGACGTTCCATAAGATAAGGCTGCTAGAAAAGCATACGAGACTGGCATGAAATGCTGGCCGATTCTGAAAAGGAGAACCGAAGAGAATGCTCCCAAGATCATATAGACCGCATTCAGGAAGAGCTTATATGGCAGAATCGACATGACAATGCTGTCAAAGATCAATGCCCCCCAGTCGTCGAAAGCATAATTGTTCATGATGGTCTTTATACCAGACTTCAATCCGGATTCCGCTACATGCATACTGACGTTATAATAGAGCATGGCATCGGTCTTGCTAAACATGAATGTGTCTCTGTCATAGTAATAGGAAATCCAAATGAAAACTATTCCGAGAAAAAGAGAATATAGTAATACGACTATAAAAAGTGACCTTTCAGAATATTTTCTCTCCTTTTCTTTTGAAAAATGAAGCAGCAAGCCTCCCTGTGTGACAAATGCGACGACAGCGCCTGATGTGATGATGCTAAAAGCTTTCTCGTAGGTTATTGCAGCCATAAGGCCAATAGTAAGTATTCCCAGAACGAGAAAAATGGTGTGCATCTTATACAGCATTCCTCTTGCTACTTATCCTAAGATACCAGTCCTCAGACGCCAATAAAAACCTAAGATGAATACAGTATGCTTGACTCCTAAATGTTTCACCAACCATGCGACGCGCCAAGCTTTAGGGGACGCTGCATAATCCAGCAAATCACAGTGCCGTTCCAGCATGGAGAGGGCTGTTGATTTGTTGTCTTTTTGTAGTTTATAGTAATTATACCCTCTGTTCACCCACATGTTGGCTAAATAGATGCGAATAGCCTGGGCATTGACGCATCCATTATTGCATTGTTCCTTCCAGTAGGTGAAAATGAGGTCGTAACTATGGTAAGCATGGATTGATGGTGTTGAAGAAAGACTGTCCTGTCTATGATGATAACCGTAAAAATCTAAATTGATGATTCTCACCGTCTGGGCGACTTGCCAGAGGTGTAGGCTCCAGAACAAGTCCTCACTGATATAGCCTACCGGGAAAAAAACACCGTTTTCTATCAAAAGTGTTCTGCGGACCATTATAAAACAAGCACTCATACAGAATTTCTGAGTCTGTATCAGATGGAAAAAAACTGCATGAGCATCAGGTAGCTGATGAAGTTTCTCTGCATCGTAATTCTCTGTAAGAATCTTCCGTCCTTTATCCCAGAAGTCTACGTTCTTGAAGATGATGATGTCTGTAGAAGGATTGGTGTCCTTTACAAGTTTCTCTAATCCATCCTCAAT
>CACYCJ010000286.1 GCA_902772925.1 uncultured Lachnospiraceae bacterium | reverse complement strand
TACATCAAAATATTCTTCAAGGAGGTGTAAACTGATGTTAAAGATGAATTTACAGTTCTTTGCTCATAAAAAGGGTGTTGGTTCTACAAAGAACGGCCGTGATTCTGAGTCAAAGAGACTTGGCGCTAAAAGAGCTGATGGTCAGTTCGTTAAAGCAGGCAATATTTTATACAGACAAAGAGGAACAAAGATTCATCCCGGCCTTAATGTAGGACGCGGCGGTGACGATACACTTTTCGCACTTGCAGACGGGATAGTTAGATTTGAAAGACTCGGTAGAGACAAGAAGCAGGTTTCTGTACATCCTGTAGTTTAATTCATTTCTATTGTCTTAAAAAGGAAGCTTTGTATAAGGCTTCCTTTTTTGAATAAAAAGGGAAAAGATATGTTTAGTGATAAGGCAAAAATTTTTATAAGATCCGGCAAAGGCGGTGACGGACATGTTTCCTTCAGAAGGGAAAAATATGTTCCCAACGGCGGACCTGACGGAGGTGACGGCGGTAACGGCGGAAATGTTGTTTTTGTGGTCGACCCGGGATTGAATACCTTGATTGATTTTAAAAATGTCAGGAAATATTCCGCTGAGGACGGTGAAAACGGAGCAAAGAAGAAATGTCACGGTGCCAATGGAGCAGATATCGTGATAAAGGTGCCTCCGGGAACGGTGGTAAAGGATTTTGAAACCGGTAAGGTCATAGTTGATATGGCAGATAAAACCGAGCCTTATATTGTATTACACGGAGGGAAAGGCGGTAACGGTAACCAGCATTATGTCACAAGCACCATGCAGGCCCCGAAATATGCACAGCCCGGACAGCCGGCCATAGAAAAGTATGTTATGCTTGAGCTTAAAATGATAGCCGATTGCGGACTGGTGGGCTTCCCCAATGTAGGAAAATCCACGCTTCTTTCAAGTGTTTCGAATGCAAGGCCGAAGATTGCCGATTATCATTTTACAACTCTTGTTCCCAATCTCGGAGTTGTCGAAACCTCATACGGTGACAGCTTCGTAATGGCTGATATACCCGGTATAATTGAAGGGGCATCCCGGGGCGTCGGTCTCGGCTATGACTTTTTAAGGCATATAGAAAGAACCAGAATACTTGTCCATGTAATAGATGCGTCATCACGGGAGGGAAGAAATCCCGGTGAGGATATAAGGCTAATTAATGAGGAGCTTAAGACCTATAGTGAAGAGCTTACGACAAGACCTATGGTCGTAGCCGCAAATAAGATAGACCTGATTTCTCCGGAGGAAAGGGAAAGCATTCTAAGCGGTATCAGAAAAAGCCTTGATGAAGACGGCTATGATGATGTGGAGATAATCCCCATATCCGCTGCGACAAAAGAAGGAGTTGATAAGCTTCTTCATAAGCTTTCGAGTCTTCTTCAGGAATTTCCGAGGGATACTTATGTATTTGAATCTGAGATTGATATAGATGACAGGTCTATGCTGGCTGAGCTTCCCTTCACGGTTACTAAGGATCCGGATAGAGAGGGCTACTATCTGGTTGAAGGTCCGAGAATCGAAAAAATGCTGGGCTATACAAATCTCGAAACAGAAAAGGGATTTATGTTTTTCCTGGATTTTATGAAGAAAAACGGTATTCTGGACGAGCTTGTTAAGCTTGGTGCGGTTGACGGAGATACAATTAAGATATACGGTCACGAATTTGAGTATTATGCTGATTGATGAAATGAAATGATTTTCATTTGCGGAGGGATATATGACAAGTAAGGAAAGAGCAAAACTTAAGAGCTTAGCCATGAAGGAAGAGCCTATTTTAAGTGTAGGTAAATCAGGTGTTACTCCGGAGCTTTGCACTTCGTGTGAGGAAGCACTGGCAAAAAGAGAACTTATTAAGCTGAGTGTACTGAAAAATTGCGAAGATGATCCGAAAATCGTTGCGAGGATGCTTTCGGAAAGGACCAGAAGTGAACTTGTTCAGGTTATCGGAAGAAAGATCGTTTTATATAAGCAGAACAAGGAAAAGCCTGTAATTATTCTTTAATGAACGGAGAAATCTATGAAAATAGGTATATTGGGCGGCAGCTTCGATCCCATACATAATGCGCATATTTCTCTTGCCGAGTCGGCGTATCGGCAGTTTTCTCTTGATGAAGTATATTTGATCCCAAATGCAAAAACATATTATAAAGAAAGAAAAAACGGATCTTCCGATAATGACAGGCTTGAAATGACGAAGCTTGCCGTAGAGGGAAGAGAGCATTTTCTTGTGAGTGATATCGAGATCAAAAGAGGCGGCTACACATATACCATAGATACCATAAGATATTTCAGAAAAACATTTAATAATCCTGAGATTTATTTTATAATAGGCGGAGACTCTCTCGCTTATCTGGAGACTTGGAGGGAAGCGAAAAGCCTTTTCAAAGAGACTGTTTTTCTCACGGCTGTAAGAGACAGTGTAGATAAGAAAAGATCGACGGAAATAATAAATGATATAATCGTCCGATATCCTGATTCGGATATCAGGATTATGGAAATGCAGCCGTCATCCCTATCATCCTCGGATATCAGGGAAAAGATAAAAAACGGAGATGATATATCGGGAATGGTACCTGAAAATGTAAGGAGATACATTATAGATCATGAGATATACAAATGATGACAGGAATTCCAAAAGAAGCAGGGAGTTTCGTGATGTTTCACTTGAAGAAAGAGAAAGAATGATAAAAAGTGAAGCAAGACGCCGCTATGTTCCGAAGGATTCCGTCAGAAAAAAGAAAAAGAATAATAATACCGGTCTTGTTGCGGGAGTTATCGCCTGTTTGACATTGGCGGTCCTTATAATCGTTATCTTCATGGCCGCTCATATATCAGGGAAAAAAGGAGTTTACAGAAGCGAGGGAATTGCCTCATTTGAAATGGGTGATTATGAAGCGGCGGCTAAAAGCTTTAATGCTTCGCTGGATGAGAAGCAATGGTTTTGTACCGAGATGGATATCGATACAATGTTTTATCTGGGGGAGACCTATATAAGACTCAATGATTTCTCGAGCGCCCTCAGTACATATCAAAAGATAATTTTCGAGGCGGATAAAAATAAGACCGAAAAGGCTGAGGAATATGTCAATCTTGCTACGGCACTGATGGATTTTTCTGATAAGAATTATGATGCTGCCATAGTTTCGCTTAATGCGATGGTGAAGGAAGGAAATACCGATGTTGCCGTTTACCTTGCCTCATGTTATTCGGAGCTGGGACAATATGACAGTATGCTTGAAGCCTATGCGGTATATCTTAAGGATCATCCCCTTGATTCATATATAGCATATCAGCTTTCCACATATTATCTTGAAAATGATAATCTCGATTATGCACTCAAATATATAAACGACGGAATTGCGATTGAGGGAGATTATATCGATAAATTATACTTTAATGAGGTTGTTTATTACGAAAAAATGAAGGATCTTTCCACGGCTTATTCCAAAATATCCGCTCTTTGCGAAAAGCATCCGGATGTAGAGGAATATCAGAAGGAAAAAACATTTTTGGAAACGAGACTTAATCCATAAGGTTTAGGAGAATTCAAATTGAAATTACCCGAAGCTTTTATTAAAGAAATAGAAGAAGCATATGGTACGAATGAGGCAGAAGGGCTTGCTGCTGTTATGGACCTTCCTATGTATCATGCACTGAGAGTTAATACATATAAGATATCCGTAGATGATTTTCTGCGGATATCTCCATTTAAGCTTACTCCCGTGCCGTGGTGCAAGGAGGGCTTTTATTATGATGAAGAAGCTTTGCCTTCCAAGCATCCGTATTATTATGCAGGACTATATTATCTTCAGGAACCCAGTGCGATGCTGCCGGCATCTGTCCTGCCCATAGAAGAGGGGGACAGGGTACTTGATCTTTGTGCGGCACCGGGAGGCAAATCTACTGCCATTGCCGCAAGACTTCGAGGAACGGGACTTTTGGTTTCGAATGATATAAGTGCATCCCGGGCGAAGGCTCTTATAAAAAATCTTGAGCTTTTCGGAACCGGGAACTATATTGTGACCTGCGAATATCCTGAAAAGCTATCATCACAGTTTGAGGGTTATTTTGATAAGATAATAATAGATGCGCCTTGTTCGGGCGAAGGCATGTTCAGAAAATCCTCATCCATGATAACCGCTTGGGAAAATGCGGGGCCTTCGCATTTTGTACCCTTACAGAGAGATATCCTGAGGCATACCATCAGTATGCTTAAGCCCGGCGGGAAAATGCTTTTTTCCACCTGTACTTATTCACCTGAAGAGGATGAGGAAAATGTAAGATTCATCCTTGAATCGGATAAAACTCTTAAGCTGATCCCCTTTGAGATGCATGAGGGCTTTGTGCCCGGAATCTATGATGAGTTTAAATACAGTGCTCATCTTTTTCCTCACAGGGTAAAGGGTGAGGGACATTTTGCGGCACTTTTCGAAAAAGAAGAAAAAGAAAATGTGTCCTGCGGATATTTTGGTTCAACCTCGGGATTTTTCGTAAAAAAAGGAAAAAAAGCTCCGAAAATCCCCGAAGAGTTTTACGACTTTTTGGGGCATATAAGTTATGATTTCGATACTAACTTACTTGAACAAATAAATGATAAGTTATATTATGGAAATGATGCTTTTCCCGATACTTCATGCCTTCGAACTCTTCGCAGAGGGCTTTTTCTCGGAGAAATCAGAAATGATCATTTTAAACCCTCCGAGAGCCTTGCTATGTGGCTTAAGACGGATATGTTTGATAATTGCCTCAGTCTTAAGCAGGATGATGAAAGAGTCGTAAGATACCTTAAGGGAGAGACAATTGAAGGCGAGGTAAAGGACGGGTGGGTCCTTGTCGCAGTGGACGGATTTCCTCTCGGTTTCGGAAAAGCAAAATCAGATATCATAAAGAATAAATATCTCCCCGGTTGGAGAATGATGTAGATGGAGTTGATATGTCAAAAACAGAAAAGGGCAGTTACGGCTATGCAGCAATGAAAAGAAACAGATTTCTGATATTAACAATACTGTTTTTTATACTTATGGCAGGTTCCTTTATTGCCGGTCTGCTTCTGGCTCATTCAAGACTTAATCTTTTGTCCGTTCTTGCCTGTCTGCTTTCGCTTCCTTTTGCGAAAATGCTGATCGGACTTCTGGTAACGATCAAGTTTGACCCTATGAGTAAGGAGGAATATGAGCAGATAAGCAATTGCTCCAAAGAAGCCGAAAAATGTGTTTACTATGATATTCCCATCAATGATACCGAGCATCATTATTTTATGCAGGCCGTATATATAAACGGGAATAAGCTTGTCTTATATGTTAAGGACAGGAAGGGAAGCACAGAATGCAAAAGGATCATATCCGAGAATTTTAAGAACGATGATCTGAATATAAGGACGGTTACTTCGGCTTCCGAATTTATGGAGCTTATATCTTTGCCCTGTGACAGGTATTCGGTAAATGATGATATAAGAGACAGGTTATTCAGTATGGGAGTTTAAGCTTGAAGGAGATAATAACAAGTAAAAAGGATGAGAATCAAAGCCTGAAAAAATTCCTTTTCAGATATCTGAAGGCTGCTCCGTCGTCTTTTGTATATAAAATGCTCAGAAAGAAAAATATCACTCTGAACGGTAAAAAGGCAGACGGAAACGAAACGCTTAAGGAAGGCGACGTTATTAAGCTTTTTCTTTCCGATGAAACCATCGATAAGTTTTCCGGTGAGGAAATAAACGGTATTCCTTCGGATGATAAAGCATTTCGGGATGTTAAGATAGTATATGCCGATAATGATGTTCTGATAATGAATAAGCCGGCAGGACTTCTTACTCAGAAAGCATCTTCTGAGGATATCTCATTAAATGATTTCGTGCTTTCTTATGCCATGGAAAAAGGTGTTATCACAGCTGAAGAAAGCAGACATTTCAGACCGGCTGTCGTAAACAGGCTCGATAGAAATACATCCGGTATCGTGATAGCGGGTCTTTCTCCGGATGCTCTCAGGGTGCTGACGGGAATCATACGAGGCAGAAAGGTCGATAAATATTACGTTACATACGTATCCGGAGATTTTAGCAGGCTTTCGGGTTCTTCATATGACTTTTCGGCATATATCCGAAAGGATGAGGGAGATAATGTTTCCTTTGTCATTAACGAAAAGGAATTTGAAAAGCTTTCCGATGGAAAGAAAAAAATGTATGACAGGATAGAAACCGTATTTCAATATGAAAAGAGCGGTGTAACGATTTTGACTGATAAAAGCATCGAAGTGTCAAGGCTTCGGGTAAAGCTTCTGACCGGTAAGTCCCATCAGATCAGAGCTTCGCTTAAATACCTCGGTTATCCCGTAATCGGAGATTATAAATACGGTGATCCGGAAATAAATAAGAGTTTAAGAAAAAATATAGGAATTAAGCATCACATTCTTCATGCCTACGAGGTTGTTTTTCCCGAAAATGTGATAATAAACGGAGAAATATCGGAAATATCCGGAAGAAGCTTTAAGGCAGACCTTCCGGCTAAGTTAAAGGAAATCATTCAATGATAAAGGTTTTAGACAGAGTTGTAATAGATAAAATAGCGGCAGGTGAGGTGATTGAAAGACCTGCATCCATTGTTAAGGAGCTTGTTGAAAACTCCGTAGACTCCGGTGCTTCAATGGTTACCGTTGAGATAAAGGACGGCGGTAAGGAGCTGATCAGAGTTACCGATAACGGTATGGGTATTGAAGCCTCTGAGGTTCCCGTTGCATTCGCAAGGCACGCCACAAGTAAGCTTTCAGTTGTTGAGGATCTTGAAAATATCGATACGCTCGGCTTCAGAGGAGAAGCGCTTTCGAGTATTTCAGCTGTCACCGAGACGGAGATGATCACAAAAACAAGAGAGTCCATGGAGGGTACAAAGTATGTGATCCATGGCGGAAGGGAGATTGAAAGAGTTTCTATCGGTGCTCCCGAAGGAACAACCATTATCTGCAGAAATCTTTTTTACAATACTCCCGCCAGACTTAAATTTCTCAAGACCGGAATGACAGAAGCGTCATACATTAATGATATTGTTTCGAGGATCGCACTTTCACATCCGGATATTTCATTTAAATTTATCAATAACGGAAGGATTGTGATAGATACCTCCGGAAACGGAAAGCTGTCCGATGTTATCTATTCCATTTACGGAAAAGATATTTCAAAGAACCTGCTGCCGGTATCATATTCGGATGATAACGGTATAAGTATCAGCGGATATGTCGGAAAACCCTTTATCTGCAAGGGTAACAGAAGCTTTGAAACTTACTTTGTCAATAAAAGATATATCAGCCAGTCGCTGGTTAATCGTGCCATTGAAGAGGCTTATAAAACATATATTATGATACATAAGTTTCCTTTTACGGTGCTTTTCATTGATGTGGATCAGTCGATGTGCGATATCAATATCCACCCTGCAAAAAGGGAGTTTAAGTACGGAGATGAAAAGGCGCTTTTCTCAGCTGTATATCACAGCGTTTTTGATGCCATCTCGGATAAGGTACATATACCGGATGCTTCGGAGGATTACAGACTGAGCAGTGCTCCGAAAGCGATAGCCGAGGTAAATGAGCCTTCCGGATTTAACAGATTTAATGCTGCAAGTAAAACGGCCGATAACAGTGTTAAAACTCAGAATAATTCACAGAATAATACACTAAATAATACACTAAATAATACACAAAATATTAAACATAACAATTCACAAAGCGTTGGTATAGGCGGATTAAAGAAGGAATCTGCAGACGGATATTCGATACTCGAAAAATTACTGCCTCAAAGCTACAGAGACAGACTGAGCGAGAAGGATGATATTGCTGCGAAACCGGATGCCGCTGCGAAACCGGATGTCGCTGCAAATCCGGATGCTACGGAAAAAAAGGAATTCGCTTCGAAAAACGATTATTCGGTAAATACAAATGCTAAAGTGACATATGAGCAGCAGACGCTTGCCGATGAAAGATATCTTTCGGAAGCTGCTAAGCCTAAGATAAAGATTATAGGGCAGGTGTTCGATACATATTGGATCACTCAGTATGAGGATACGATGTTTCTTATGGATCAGCATGCTGCACATGAAAAGGTCAATTACGAAAGATTCCTTAAGGATTTCAAAAAAAGAGAGATTATTTCTCAAAATCTTATGCCGCCGGAGGTTATAACCTTAAGTCCCGTTGAAAAAACGGCTGTACTCGGTAATTTGGAGAAGCTTCAAAGCACAGGCTTTGAGGTTGAGGATTTCGGAGGCAATGAGGTAATACTTAAGACTATACCAATCAATATGGTTGGTCTTTCGGGCAGAGATATTTTTCTTGAAATAACTGATTATCTTTCAAAGGGAATAGATAATGTGACGGAAGACATTTTCGTAAGAAAAATTGCCACAATGGGCTGCAAGGCTGCCATTAAGGGTAATCAGAGGATAAGCCTGTCTGAAGCAGAAACGCTTATAGAAGAGCTTTTTACGCTTGAGAATCCTTATACCTGTCCGCACGGAAGACCGACGATAATAAAGGTTACGAAGACAGAGCTTGAGAAGAAATTCAAGAGGATAACAGAATGAAACCGCTTATTATACTCACGGGTCCTACAGCAGTCGGAAAAACCGCATTATCCCTGAAGATAGCAAGGGCTTTAGACGGTGAGATAATATCCGCAGATTCCATGCAGGTTTATAAAGGAATGGATATCGGTACAGCTAAGATAAAAGCCTCCGAAATGCAGGGAGTAAGACATCATCTGATAGATATTTTATCTCCGTTTGAGGAATACAATGTGGCACTATTCAAGGAGCATGCAAAGGCGGCTGTCGAAGATATTTACAGCAGGGGAAAGATACCTGTAGTCGCGGGAGGAACCGGCTTTTATATACAGGCGCTTCTTTACGATGTGGATTTTAAGCCCGAGGAGGAGGACTCCTATCGGGAGCTTCTCGAAGAGAGGGCTTTGACCGAAGAGGGAAGGCAGGAGCTGTACGATGAGCTTATGGAGAAGGATCCTGCTGCTGCCGAAAAGATTCATAAAAACAATATTAAGCGAGTGATAAGGGCTCTTGACTTTTATCATAAGAATAACAGCCCGATTTCGACACATAACGAAATCGAAAGAGCAAAAAAACCGGTTTATGATTCTCATTATTTTGTTCTTACAATGGACAGGACAAGACTTTATGACAGGATAAATCTAAGGGTGGATCAGATGATATCGGAAGGCCTTGTCGATGAGGTTAAAAGGCTTAAAGAGTCCGGCCTTGATAATAGCTTTACTTCAATGCAGGGTATCGGTTATAAGGAGGTTCTGGAGTATCTGAACGGAAGCCTTACGATTGAAGAATGTATAGATAATATAAAAAAGGATACGAGACATTTTGCCAAAAGACAGCTGACCTGGTTCAGAAGAGAAAGGGATACAGTCTGGATAGATAAGGATGAATATCCGGATGATGATGCCATGCTTCAATATATTTTGAAGGTAATCGGAAGATAGGAGATTTTATGGCTACTTGGAATTCGAGAGGGCTCAGAGGAAGCACTCTGGAGGAGCTTATAAATAATACAAATGATTATTACAGAGAACATGGGCTTGCACTTGTCCAAAAGATACCGACGCCTATCACTCCCGTTAAATTCGATAAGGAGGAAAGAAGGATAACGGAAGCATTTTTCGAAAAGGATTCTTCCGTGGATTATATAGGTGTCGTTCAGGGAATTCCGGTATGCTTTGATGCAAAGGAATGCATGACAGACACATTTTCTCTTCAGAATATTCATGAGCATCAGTACCGCTTCATGCAGGAATTTGAAAAACAGGGCGGAATTTCATTTCTTATGATAATGTTTACCAAAAGAAACGATCTTTATTATATGCCCATGAAGGAGCTTACACTCTATATGGAAAGAACAAAGGAAGGACATGCCAAGAATTTTAAATATATGGAGCTTGACGATGATTTCTTTTTAAAGCCCGTAAGCGGAGCTCTTGTTCCGTATCTTGAGGGGCTGCAGAAGGATCTTGATACAAGAGAGGATTAAATTACAGGAGGGTTGATCATGTTTGATTTTTACAGGGTAGCAACTATAGTACCTGATCTTAAGGTCGCAAATGTACATTATAACAAGGATAAGATTGCTCAGAAGCTGACGGAGGCATTTTCGCTTGATGCCGGGATAATTGCTTTTCCGGAGCTTGCGGTAACAGGTTATACCTGTCAGGATCTTTTCTTTCAGAAGGAACTGATCGATGAAAGCATGAATGCGATCTCCGAGCTTTTAAAGGTAAGCGCGGGACATGAACGACTTGTGATAATCGGAGCACCCGTTATTATTTCAAACCGGCTTTATAACGGAGCCTTTGTCATATTTGACGGTGAGCTTCTCGGAATAACGATCAAGACCTACATTCCGGAGTACAATGAGTTCTACGAAAAAAGATGGTTCGATTCGGCAGATGATCTTACTCAGAGAAGTGTTTCACTCCATGAGATCGGAATCAGCATTGATGAGGATTATGTGGTTTCGGTCGGAAAGAATATCGTATATAAGCTCGGAGGCGTGAGCGTAGGTGTTGAGATCTGTGAGGATATGTTCGCACCTGTTTCTCCCTCAAGCCTTATGGCTATGGGTGATGCTGAGGTTATTGTAAATATTTCCGCAAGCAATGAGCTTATCTCAAAAAGAGAGTACAGAAGAAATCTGGTAAGACAGATTTCCTCAACCAACATCTGCGATTATGTTTATGTTTCGGCAGGTTCCTCCGAATCGACTCAGGATCTCATTTTTTCCGGTCACTGCATGATAGTCGAAAACGGTGTTGTGGTAAATGAGAATACCGATTATATTGCAAATGATTATATAATGATCGCCGATATCGATCTCGGCAAGATAAGACATGACAGACTTAAAAACAAGAGCTTTTCCGATTGCGCAAGATACAGCTCGGCTCTTGTTTCGACAGTCAGATTCCTTAACTTTGATAATCTTTATCTCGAAAGCTCCGATGCGAAATACATTAATCCCGACAGATATCCCTTTATTCCCGCTGCAAGAAATAAGCGTGTTAAAAGGTGTATGGAGATATTTGAAATGCAGACGGCTGCTCTTGCACAAAGACTTAAGATTACCGGTGCAAAGGCTGTTGTCGGAGTTTCCGGAGGTATGGATTCAACACTTGCGCTTCTCGTTGCAGCAAATGCAATGAAGATGCTTAAAAGACCTTACACCGATCTTGTAGGTATATCCATGCCCGCATTCGGAACCACGGACCGTACATATAAAAATGCAATTTATCTTATAGAGGCTTTAGGCGCAAAGGCTGTTACGATCGATATTAAGGAAAGCTGCCTTCAGCATATGAAGGATATAGGCCACGATGAAAATAAAAAGGATGTGACCTATGAGAATGTGCAGGCAAGGGAAAGAACTCAGGTCCTTATGGATTATTCCAATCGTGTAAACGGACTTGTCGTAGGTACCGGAGATCTCAGTGAGCTCTGCCTCGGATGGTGCACCTATAACGGTGATCAGATGTCCATGTACGGTGTTAATGCGGATATTCCCAAGACACTTGTAAGGTGGATCCTCGAATGTATCGTCGAAGAGGATCTTTTCCCGGATTGTTCGGATATCATAAAGGACATCCTTGATACTCCTATCAGCCCCGAGCTTCTTCCACCGGATGAGGATGATAATATTACTCAGAAGACAGAAGAGAAGATAGGACCTTATGAGCTTCATGATTTCTTTATTTACTATACCCTTCGTTACGGATATTCACCCAAGAAGATATTTTTCCTTGCCAGTCAGGCTTTTTCCGAGGAAGAGTACACGGAGTCTGAGATAAAGAGATGGCTCAAGGTATTTTATAACAGATTTTTCACCCAGCAGTTTAAGAGAAGCTGTATGCCTGACGGTGTGAAGATAGGAACGGTAAGCGTTTCGCCGAGAGGTGATCTCAGAATGCCTACAGATGCCGGAGCGCGTATCTGGATCGATGAGCTTGACTAAATGACCTTTGTTTGAAATGCATTATTGATAAATACATTGAAATAATAAATTTTTAGAAAGAAAATAATGGATAATTACAATATTTACGATGAATATTACCTTTCCGGTCCGGCGCCTTTAGGCGGGGAAAAGAGACAGAGGTACTATATTCAAAAACTTAAAATGTATCTTACCGAGAATTGCCACGGTAAAAGCCTTACCTATCAGATTCAGACCTTCGGCTGTCAGATGAATTTTCATGACAGTGAAAGATTGGATGGAATCCTTAGCGATGCAGGGCTTAAGGAATATAACAGCGAGGATGCCGATATAGTCATTTTCAATACCTGTACCATAAGAGAAAATGCAAACCAGAAGCTGTATGGTCATCTCGGAAGATTAAAGAATCTTAAGAAAAATAATAAAAATAAGATCATTGCCCTTTGCGGATGCATGATGCAGGAGCCTACGGTTATTGAAACCATATCGAAGAAGTATCCTTTTGTGGATATAATCTTCGGAACCTTTAATTTCCACCGTATTGCCGAATTTATCTTCAGGCATATAGAAACAGGAGAGAGGATTATCGAGGTAGAAAAGGAATACTCCGAAAATGTGGAGAATCTTCCTGTTAAGAGAAAATACGAATTCAAATCCGGTCTTAATATAATGTACGGATGTAATAATTTCTGTACCTACTGTATCGTTCCGTATGTAAGGGGCCGCGAAAGGAGCAGGACACCCGAGGATATCATAAATGAAGCAAAGTGTCTTGTTGCATCCGGGGTAAGCGAGATAATGCTTCTCGGTCAGAATGTCAATTCCTATGGTGTCAATTTCCTGGAGGACAGTGAGATCATAGCAAGAAATCCTGATTATGCGTTCCCCGATCTTTTGAGAGATATTGCTCATATAGAAGGAGTAAAGCGACTCAGGTTTATGACAAGTCACCCCAAGGATCTTTCCGATGAACTGATACAGGTGATAAAGGAAGAACCGGTGGTATGTAACTACATTCATTTGCCTTTGCAGTCCGGCTCTGATAATATTCTGAAACGAATGAACCGTACATATACGAGAGATGCATATATCACGCTTCTCGAAAAGATAAAGACTGCTGTTCCCGATATAGCGGTTTCCACAGATATTATCGTCGGTTTCCCGGGAGAAACGGATGAGGATTTCGAGGATACACTCAGTATAGTGGATATGGCAGGCTACGACCAGGCCTTTACATTTATCTACTCCAAAAGGACCGGAACTCCCGCTGCCGGCTACCCGGATCAGGTGGATGAGGCGGTTATCAGGGAAAGGTTTGCGAGGCTGTTAGAGCATGTAAACACGGCAGCAAAGAAGAGAGTTGAAAGATATAAGGACCTTGTGCTCCCTGTTCTTTTCGAGGAAGAGGATAAAGAGCTTTCCGGATTTATAACCGGAAGGACGGAGTATAATACAACGGTACATGCAAAAGGAAGTGCCGAGCTTATCGGCAAGATCGTAAATGTCAGAATGACTGAACCAAGAGGCTTTTATTATATAGGTGAAATAGTTGAAACGGAGAATTAAAAATGGCCGGTAGCAAAGTATCTCCCATGATGCAGCATTATCTGTCAGTAAAAGAGGAATACAAGGACTGTATCATTTTCTACAGACTCGGGGATTTTTATGAAATGTTTTTTGAGGACGCAAAGACGGTTTCAAAGGAACTCGAGCTTACTCTTACGGGAAAGGACTGCGGCCTTGAGGAAAGGGCTCCCATGTGCGGAGTCCCTTTTCATGCCGCAGATCAGTATATAAGAAATCTTGTTGACAGAGGCTATAAGGTTGCTATATGTGAGCAGGTTGAGGATCCCAAGACTGCCAAAGGACTTGTGGAAAGAAAGGTAATAAGGATTGTAACACCCGGTACGGTAACTTCATCGGAAACCCTTGAAGAGACAAAGAATAATTATCTTTTCTGTGTGTCATATTTCGGTGACGATTTCGGACTTGCCATCACGGATATATCAACAGGTAAATTTCTGGTGACCGCTCTGAAGGATATAAATGAAGTGATGGATGAGATATATAAATTTCAACCCAGTGAGCTTCTCTGCCAGAGTGAATTTATCATTTCGGGTGCTCCGATTTCCGAGGCTTCGGAAAAGATCGGCTTTACGATTTCCGAGGCTCCGAGGTTTTATTTTGAAAAGGCAGGATGTCTGGACAGGATTAAGAGAAAGTTTAAGGTAAATTCGGTAGAAGGTCTCGGACTTTCCGAGCATGAGGAAACCGTTTTTGCGGCGGGGGCTTTGCTTCAATATCTTTCGGACACTCAGATGAATACGCTGGATCAGATAAGTAATATCGAGCTGTATTACAGAAATGACTATATGATAATCGATTCCTCCACAAGAAGGAATCTCGAGCTCTGCGAGACCATGAGGGATAAGAAAAAGACAGGTTCCCTCCTTGGTGTACTCGACAGGACCAAAACAGCTATGGGCGCAAGAAAGCTGAGAGATTTCATTACGATGCCTCTCAGAAACAAGGCAAGGATAGAAGAAAGACTTGATGCCATAGACGCATTGAATAATGATCTTATATCAAGGGACGAGCTTAGAGAGTATCTTAATTCGGTATATGATCTGGAAAGACTGATGACGAGGATTTCCATTAAGTCCGCAAATCCCAGAGATATGATAATGTTCCGCTCATCACTTCAATATCTGCCCTATGTAAAGATGATAATCTCGGGCTTTGACTGCAAGCTGTTTAATGAGCTTGCCGAAGGCTTTGATGAGCTATCCGATATATATGAGATCCTGGAAAATGCGATAAGTGACGATGCTCCTCTGACACTCAAAGAGGGAGGCATCTTCAAGGAAGGCTTCGATCCCACTATAGATGATCTTCGATTCAAGAAAAATAATTCAAAGATACTTCTTGCCGAGCTTGAGGAAAGAGAAAAGGAAAATACCGGAATAAGGAATCTGAAGCTGAAGTATAACAGGGTATTCGGTTATTACTTTGATGTTACCAATTCATTTAAGGAGTTGGTGCCCGATTACTTCATCAGAAAGCAGACGCTTGCAAATTCCGAAAGATATACAACTGCCGAGCTTAATGATCTTGCGTCAGATATACTCGGAGCTGAGGATAAGCTAAATTCTCTGGAATATGAAAGCTTTGTTTCGCTTCGTGACAGACTCGGTGAAATGATCGAAAGAGTTCAGAAGACTGCCGATGAGGTGGCTCTTATCGATACTCTTGCATCACTTTCATATGTGGCGGTAAAGAATCATTATGTAAGACCCGGCATAAATGAAAAGGGTGAGATTTTCATAAAAAACGGCAGGCATCCTGTGGTAGAGCAGATGATAAATGATTCATTTGTCCCCAATGATACCAAAATGGACAGTATAGGAAACAGGATACATATAATTACCGGTCCCAACATGGCAGGTAAATCAACATATATGAGACAGACGGCGCTCATTGCATTAATGGCTTCCATGGGAAGCTATGTACCCGCGGACGAAGCTGACGTAAGTCTTTGTGACAGGATCTTTACAAGAGTAGGTGCCAGCGATGATCTGGCAAGCGGCCAGTCCACATTTATGGTTGAAATGAATGAAGTGGCAAATATCCTTAGAAATGCCACAAAGAATTCACTGGTCATACTCGACGAGATAGGCAGGGGTACATCTACCTTCGACGGTCTGGCGATTGCATGGGCTGTTGTCGAATACATTGCCGATATGGATATCCTCGGCTGTAAGACGCTTTTTGCGACGCATTATCATGAGCTTACGGTGCTTGAGGAAAGATTGTCCGGCGTGAATAATTACAGTATGGCTATAAAGGAGGATGCTTCATCCATAGTGTTCCTGAGAAAGGTTGTCAAGGGACCTGCAGACGGCTCCTACGGTGTCGATGTTGCTTCCCTTGCCGGAGTTCCCGGGCCTGTCATAGTAAGGGCCAGAGAGATCGCCGACATACTTGAGGATAAGAACCTTGACGGAAAAATCGCAGCGGTAAGCGATCCGTCACCTGCATTAAAGGAATGCGGTAAGAGCAAGGGCAAAAAGGGAACCGGTGAGTCTGAGCAGCTTTCGCTGTTTGCTTCTCCCGAGGAAATAAATATCGCTGCCGAGCTTCGCAGCATGGATCTCGATAATATGACACCCATGAAGGCTATGCTCTACCTCCAGGAGCTCAAAAACCGCCTAAGATAAAATACTTAAAACTACTATAAATTGATTTATGATATAACGCCGGAAGTTTTATACAGGTACATACAAAGCTGTTCTTCGATTTCTATTTTGCGCAAAACAAGATTTTGAATTTGCACAAAGCAC
>CACYCJ010000285.1 GCA_902772925.1 uncultured Lachnospiraceae bacterium | reverse complement strand
TTTTTTTATTTTTATGCTTTAATTTATTTTCAGAATGAAAGCTTAAGCTCCACCTGTACATCCTTATCTACAAGCTTTGCAAAGTTTTCTCCATCGGATGGGCTTCCGACAGCTGTTCCGTAATGTGTCGGTATGGCAGCCTTCGGTTTCATAGTATTGATAAGATTTGCTCCTTCTTTATAATTCATGGTATAGAAGCCGCCAATCGGTATCATGGCTATATCGCATTTTACCGCCTTTGCCTCGTCTATTTCATCAATGTCCCCCGCAATATAAATACGCGTTCCGGACACATCAATGACATATCCGCACCAGCCGGACTTTTTTTGATGAAAGGGTTTCAGCTTATTGTACATTGCAACCGTTTCAAAGCTTAGACCGTTTACCTCGTAGAATTTTCCCGGTTCAACCGGATAGTTAATTCCGACAGCAGTATTTTTTCTTACCTTTATATCCATAGCCCGCGGTACAACAAATGCCGTCTCACGCCGCATTATCTTATTGATACTTTCAAGCGAGAAGTGATCATAATGATCATGTGTAATAAAGATAAAATCAGCATCATGCTGCTCCTCTTCTATCTGATACGGATCAACATAGATAACAGTTCCATTCGCCTCGATCCTTATACTGCTTTGGGAATTTACAGTTATGAAAGATACATCCATTGTCTCACCCTCCGATTACATTATTCTGTCATAAGTTCTGTGACCGAAACCTTCTTAACCTTTCCGGCAGATATGTAAGTTGAAACATACACATACAGTGTTATTATAACCACTGCGATCGGTACCCAGATCAATCTTACTCCAAAGTAAGTCGAAAATGCAACCTTCATGAACATCATCATGACCGGTATTGCGAGGATTGAGCCAACTATGACACCCGGTATAGCAACCGGCATCATACGAAAGATGATCTGCTTTCTTATATCCTGCGAGGTATATCCCATAGCCTTCTCCATGCCCATAGCCTGTCTTTCCTTTTTGATTATTGATTCGATCAGGAAATTAACTATGATAGATACTATGATTGAAACAATTATTATAAGTATTACGGAAAAAATCTGACTCATAACGCTGATTCCGCCAATCGATGTATCTATCGTTTCACCGAATGATGAAATCTCCGTAAGTTTAAAGCTTCCACTATTACCTGTTATGATCTTATCTCCAATCTTGATGGCATAGCTTGCATTACTAACCCCATATTTAGACTTTAGTAGTGCCATCTGCTCATCAGCTTTTGCCCGTATCCTATCTTCATAGGATCCTTCATCAAAAGACTCCCCGACTGTGTCCTCTACGCTGCCGTATTCATCTGAGAGTCTTTCCTTCAGCTCATCTTCACTCACTCCATCTGCCGCATATACAAACAGATAATTCATACATTCTGACGGTGGCATAAACTGACAAAAACCATCTGTAGTCATATAACCTATCATTCCACTATTTATAAAAGCTTTGGTTGTACCGGATATGATATATGTTTTTTCTATACCGTTATACTTAACCAGTACACTGTCTCCGGCACTTATGTCATACTTTTCAGCCATCCCCGTTCCTATCATGATTTCATTATCGTGAAGAGGAAATCTGCCCTCAGAGATATGAAGGTTTTCCAGCTCATCAAAGTCCTCATAAGCAAAGGTCTGAAATGTATCAATATCATTTCCGTTAATGCTAAATCCGTTATTTCCTCTAAACAGAAAGCATTTTCTTACATCTTCTCTCTGACCGATCTCCTGCCTTACTTCTTCATAATCAGTCCCTGTATCGAAGCCGACCATGAGCGCTTTCTCAAGTCCGGCGAAATCAAGGAACACGGCCCCTCTGTCTTTGAAAAGATCTGTACAACAGATACAAAATGTGATTGTAAGAGAGGCTGCAAGAATACATGCAAACATCCCTATATTCTGTCCTTTATTTGTAACTAAGCCCTTTAATCCAAGTCTCCTGTTGATATCAGACTTTGTATTTTCAATCGGAAGTACATTCCTTCCAAAATGATGAGTCTTAATTCCTTTTCTAAATGCAACAACCGGAGGATATTTTTTAATCTTTCTTGCTCTGCCCAGAGCAGTTATAAGTGTCAGGACTATCAGTAAAGCTGCCGGAATCAGCAGTAAGGCGATATTTCCCGAAGCAACATGGTCATGACCGATAAACGCCTGTAAAACTCTTGTCATGAGAGGATCCGTTGCAAAAATGACTACTCCGCCGATCAGTATACCTGCAAAACTAAGTACCAGGTATTCGTAAATATATACCCCTGATATTTCCTTCGATCTATATCCGAGTGCCTCAAGAACACCTATTGATTCCATCTGATCTTCTATATCATTTGTAATCTTATGTCTTATCATGAAGAGGCAGGAAATCGCTGTAACAAACGATATAAAAGAAACTATTGCCATAATTATCTTTACCGGTGAAGTAGCAGATATCTTCTCCGCATAATAATTATCAAACCATAATTCCATATCTTTACCTGATATGTCTTCAAACTTTTCCTCATATTCCTTAACAAGCTTCATCGAATCATCGTAGCTCTTAACCACTCCGTCTTTTGTATCAAATGCGAGTCGTTTTGCCGTCGGCATCACGACACTCATCATGTCATAATCATCATCTGTAAGTATACATTTAATGCCACCTGAGCTTATACCGGAAGCAAGTCCTGATTCATAAAACCCTGCAATCTGAAACGGATAATCCTTGCCACCTAATACGAGTATCAGATCATCTCCTTCCTTAAAGCCCATATTATATTTCAGATAATATGGTACCCATATAGGATGCTCCATTTTATCTATTTCATCATCAGAAAAGAATTCATTCCTATCAAATTTTTCAAGCTTTTTCTCAGAACTTTCAGTAATAAACATAGCCTGAAACTGAGCAGCAGAACCATCCTCTTTCTTATATGACATCGATGTTGATGTCAAAAACTGAAGACTATCAAATACTAAAGTCCTTGTCACTCTCTCATCATTATCAAGCACTTCTTTAAACTCATTCTTATAGGTATCATCACCCGGAAATTGGATAATATAATAATAGCTTCCTGTCTTCTCAATCACCTCATCGAACATCCTGTCAGCTTTTTCCATATTGATGATGCCTATCCCTAAAAGAGCCATGCTGACCATGATAAGGAAGATTATGACGAAGGATTTCTTCTTGTGTTTTTTTATGTTGAATAGAGATAATCTTAAAATTTTCATTTTGTTGCCTTTCTAACTTAACGCTGGCTCTACCAACCCATCCTCTCCAAAAACTCTGACAGCTTCGCTCTACGCTCTTTAACATTATCCCCGCCGTAGGGCGGCATTTCGTAGTCGCCTACCACTCCACCATCCCGAAGATAGAGGACTCTTGTTCCTCTGAGAGCAGTCTTAAGATCATGGGTAACCATTACAATGGTCTGCCCATTGTTATGTATATCTGTGAAAATGTCCAGAACATCTTTGGATGACGCTGAGTTAAGCTGTCCTGTCGGTTCGTCTGCGAAAAGTATCTCAGGAGCATTTATGATGGCTCTTACGATTCCGACTCTCTGTGCTTCACCACCCGATAACTGGCTCGGATATTTCTTCCAATCTTCTTCACTTAGTCCTACCTTCTTAAGCAGATCCTTCGCCTTCTGCACAAGTTCAGGGGAATTCTTCTGAACTATCAGTGCTCCCGTAAGCACATTATCGAGGACCGTCTGATTTTCCAGAAGGTATACACTCTGAAATACAAATCCGCAGTTACCTCTTCTGAATACCGCAAGCTCATCATTCGAAAAATCCTGAATCTCTGTATCATCGAAGAATACCTTTCCCATATTCGGCTTATCCATACCGGACAGTGCATAGAGAAGTGTGGACTTTCCGGAGCCCGAAGAGCCCATGATGATCGTGAAGTCACCCTTTCTTATTTCCATATCCAAGTTCTTGATAACATGCTGCTGCACACCGCCGTTGGAAAATGATTTACAAAGCTTTTCTGTTCTTAAAATACTCATTGCCTTACTCCTTAAAAATATAAGAAACCATATATTCTACAATTCATTATGACAATCCACTCAATACCTGAAATGTCATTTTATGCTTGTAGTATATATGGTTTCTTTCCAATCTTCTTTATCGAAGATTTATTTAATTCTTATCAAATTCTTAACGCTCAGGATTCCGCACCACTTTTTCTTATCTGCTCAGCGGCCTTTACAAGATTGATAAGGCTCGCCTTTGTCTCTGTCTCGCCTCTGGTCTTAAGGCCACAGTCCGGATTAACCCAGAGCTTTCTATCCTCAATTCTGCTTCTCATGTCGCTCAGTGCTTTTACGATTTCATCTACTGACGGAACTCTCGGGCTGTGGATATCATAAACGCCGGGGCCAACCTCAGTCTTGAAGTTATTCTCCTTAAGGGAATCAAGTATCTGAAGATCGGATCTTGATGCCTCAAATGTGATTACATCTGCATCCATATCATCGATAGCCGGAATTATATCCGTGAACTCGCTGTAACACATATGTGTATGTATCTGCGTCTCCGGCTTAACGCCGCTATGTACAAGGCGGAATGCAGGTATAGCCCAGTCAAGATATTCCGAGTACCAGTCGGATTTACGAAGCGGAAGCTTCTCTCTGAGTGCTGCCTCATCTATCTGAATGATATCTATTCCGTTTGCCTCAAGGTCAAGAACCTCATCCCTTATTGCAAGCGCGATCTGAAGTGTACTCTCCTTAATCGAGATATCCTCTCTCGGAAATGACCAGTTAAGGATTGTGACAGGACCTGTCAGCATACCTTTAACAGGCTTATCAGTGCAGCTCTTTGCATACTTGGACCATTCAACCGTAATAGGCTTCTTGCGTGATACATCACCCCAGATGATAGGCGGCTTTACACATCTTGTTCCGTAGGACTGAACCCATGCCTTTTCGGTGAAAATGTAACCTGAAAGATTTTCACCGAAATACTCGACCATGTCATTTCTCTCGTACTCACCGTGCACGATAACATCCAGTCCGATCTCCTCCTGAAGCTTGATGCATTCGGCAATCTTATTTTTATTGAATTCCATATATTCTTCTACGGAAATCAGACCT
The DNA here is from genome assembly GCA_902772925.1 of uncultured Lachnospiraceae bacterium. Taxonomy (GTDB): domain Bacteria; phylum Bacillota; class Clostridia; order Lachnospirales; family Lachnospiraceae; genus Eubacterium_Q. The sequence goes on along the minus strand of CACYCJ010000285.1, from coordinate 2,437 downwards.
TTACGGAACTTCTGTCTGTTCTGTCTTACATCCTGAGTCTGAGGAAATGAACCAATTGTCGTAGTAGGGAAAAGCGGAAGGTTCAGTTTTTCCTTTTGAATTTTTTCTCTCTCATAGAAATCAGGAAGTCTTGTATAATCCGAATCCTTTATACCGGCCACTCTCTTCTTAACAGCTTCGTCCACACTGTCTACTCTCCCTTGGAAGAGCTGCTGATTATCAGTAAATGTAGCCTGAGCAGCAACATTTCCGTTATCAGCTATATCTGTAAGTTCGGAAAGCTCTCTAAGCTCCTGAAGCTTTTCCTCTGCAAATGCAAAGTGCTTAAGATAATCATCTGAAAGCTTGCTCTCACTATCTAATGTATAAGGTACATGGAGAAGTGAGCATGAAGTGCCGAGTACAACATTTGCTGCGACAGCTTTTAATTCCTTTAATGCATCAATAGTCTTAGCGTAGTTGTTTCTCCAGATATTCTTTCCGTTTACAAGACCTGCAAAAAGGATCTTGTCAGCCGGGAAACCATTTGTCTTAACAAGCCCCAGAGTCTTTCTGCCTTCTATAAAATCAAGACCGATTCCATCGAAGTCAAGGCTTGTAACCTCTGAATAGATATCGCGGATGTCTCCGAAATATGTCTGAATGAGAATCTTAACTGACTTTTTATTTTTCAGGATGGACTGATAAATCTCTCTAAAGAGCGCCTTATCCTCTGAATCTACATCCTTTACAAGTGACGGTTCATCGATCTGCACCCACTCAGCACCCTCAGCGGCAAGCTTATCGATAAGCTCTATATAACCGGTTACAAGTGAAGAAACAAAATCCTTTGCTGTTTTATCTCCGGTATACTTGGCAAGCTTAAGGAATGTGAAAGGTCCTACTAAAGCAACCTTGGTTTCCACACCAAGCGCCTTTGCCTCTTTGTATGCTTCAACCGGCTTGTTACCATTTAACTTTATCTCCGTGTTATCATCTATCTCAGGAACAATGTAATGGTAATTTGTATTAAACCACTTTTTCATGGCAAGTGCTTTTACATTTCCTTTTTCACCCTGATAGCCTCTTGCCATAGCGAAGTAGGTCTCAAGCTCTGAAAGTCCGAGTGTTTTATATCTGTCCGGAACAATATTGAAAAGAACTGCAGCGTCCAGAACATTATCGTAGAAGGAAAAATCATTTGATGGGATAAAGCTTATTCCGGCTTCCTTCTGCTTAAGTAAACTATCCTTTCTAAGCTCTGCAGCAACATCGAGAAGTGCAGCCTCAGTAATCTCATTCTTGAAAAAGCTTTCGGACGCAAACTTTAATTCTCTGTTTTTACCGATCCTCGGATAACCTATAACTGATGTTTTCATTTTTATCTTTCTCCTTTATGTGTTTTCTTCTTGTTTCAGAAGTATACAGCTGTTGTCAGCGCAGGTAAAATACAAAAACTTATCAATTATCCATAGATTTTTTCTATTTTTAATGATATATTGTAAGATATAATCTATGGTTATCATGTGTTATAAGCTAAAGCTATCAGGAGGACGATAATGACACTTAAACAATTAAGGTACATTACCGCGGTTGCCGATACCGGAAATATAACAGACGCAGCAAAGAAGCTGTACATTGCACAGCCCAGTCTCACCTCTTCAATTCACGAGCTTGAGAAGGAATATAACATCACCATCTTCAACAGATCCAAAAAGGGAATCGAGCTGACTCAGGAGGGCGAGGAATTCTTAGGCTACGCCAGACAGGTTCTGGAGCAGACTAACCTTATAGAAGAAAGATACAGCGGGACTGTAACCGAAAAGCACAGATTCTCGGTATCATCACAGCACTACTCCTTTGTTGTGGAGGCCTTTGTTGAGCTTCTTAAAAAAGCCGGGGGAGACAAATATGAATTTCATATGAGAGAAACCGAGACCTATGACATAGTAAGAGATGTCGCTCAGCTGAGAAGCGAGATAGGAATACTCTATCTGAATAAATTCAATGAGACCGTAATCAATAAAACACTGCGTGACAATAATCTTACATTTACATCCTTAATTAAGGTTAAGCCTCATGTTTTTATAGGAAGAAAATCCCCACTCGCAGGAAAGAAGATCATATCGCTTGAAGATCTGAAGCCATATCCTCGTCTTTCCTATGAGCAGGGATCACATAATTCATTTTATTTTTCTGAAGAAATACTCAGCACCGTTGACTCCGATAAAGAGATCATTGTTCGTGACAGAGCAACGCTCTTTAATATGCTGATAGGTATGAACGGATATACCATTTGCAGCGGAATAATAAACGAAGAGCTGAACGGACCGAATATCATAGCCAAACCTCTTGATGTAGATGATTACATGGAAATAGGTTATATACTTCCACGGGCTATTCGTCCATCAGCTCTTACACTTGATTATATAGATATCCTCACACAAAAGCTTTACTA
>CACYCJ010000284.1 GCA_902772925.1 uncultured Lachnospiraceae bacterium | reverse complement strand
TTCGGAATCGGAGGCAACTATGGAAAAAGAAAAAGACGAAGTATTATGGCAAAATGAGATAAGTGCAAATAAGCTTCAGGCGGTGGGGTTGCTTGTAGCTGTCGGGGTGTTTTTTGTTGTACTGATTTTTGTTGAACTGGAAATCTTTTATGTATATCGCTGGGATAAAAACACGATCAACATGACAATGGCGCTGATTGAACTTTTGATGATAGCAGGGGCTGTTCTGGGACTTCGCGTAAAATTTGCAAAAAAATGGCTCAAGTATGTATTAATGATAGATCTTTTGCTTGCCTTTGGAATGCTGGATATGATCTTTACCTATACTACTTCTATTTTGATAGTCATACCGATAATTCTTTCCAGCAGGTATTTTTCTTCTAAATTTACAATCGGAGTTTCTGCAGTTACCATAGTCGTATTTTTTATTTCATCAATGCTCGGCGCATTTTATGGAATTTATGATGTAAACAATCTCCAGCTTGAGCCGGGAACCGTGATCAATATGGGAAATGAAACATGGATCGCAGATGTTATAGATACCGGGGGTATTACGGTTGATACCGGACTTATGCTCAAAAATGTTCTGATTTACGGATTTTTTCCTGAACTGCTTGAAACTATAATAGCAGCGGCTGTATGTGTCACTATAGCTTATCATGGGAAGCGTATGGTCCTGAAGCAAAAAACACTTACAGAGAAAACCGCGAGATTAGGTACCGAATTAGAGCTTGCCACAAAAATACAGGCAGATATGCTGCCCAGCATTTTCCCCGCATTCCCTGAACGAGAGGAATTTGAATTATATGCTTCCATGAATCCTGCAAAAGAGGTCGGAGGAGACTTCTATGATTTCTTTATGCTGGACGATGACCATCTGTATATGGTCATAGCTGATGTATCAGGTAAAGGGGTTCCGGCTGCGCTTTTTATGATGGCGTCCAGAATACTCCTGGCGGATCATGTTAAGATGGGCAAGTCACCCGCAGAGGTATTAAGAGATGTAAATAATGCAATTTCCGAGACTAATGATAATCATATGTTTGTTACGGTTTGGCTGGGAATATTGGAATTATCAACAGGAAAGCTTACAGCTGCAAATGCCGGGCATGAATATCCGGTCATCAAAAAACCGGACGGAGGATTTGAACTGTATAAGGATAAGCATGGAATAGTTGTCGGCGGACTAATGAATGCAAAATACAGAGAATATGAAATTCAATTAGAACCCGGATCAAGGTTATTTGTCTATACAGATGGAGTTCCCGAAGCAACAGATAAGGATAATAATCAATTTGGTACAGAACGGATGACGGAGGTTCTGAATAAATTGACGGAAGCAAAACCTGATGAATTGCTGAAGGGCGTTCGTAAATCCGTAGATGAATTTGTTATGGGTGCAGAGCAGTTTGATGATATAACAATGCTGTGCCTTGACTATAGAGGATAATATCTCGGTAAAGCGCCTCAGTTGTCCTGCTGTCTGCTTACAAATTCGAGAAAATCTTTTTTAGGGATAGGCTTTGAGAAATAGAAGCCTTGCAGATAGTCGACCGGGAACTGCTTCAGCAGTTCAATCTGCTCCTTAGTTTCTACACCTTCGACAAGAATTTTCTTGCCGAGTTGGGTTATCATTCTGATGCTGTTGGAAAGGATGATCATTCCGAATTCATCCCTTTCGGCAGCCCAGAGGATGCTCTTATCAATCTTAACAATGTCGAAGTTGATCGAGAAGATTGACTGGATGTTGGAATAACCGGTACCGTAATCATCAACCGAGAACATAAATCCGTTGTTTCGAAGTGAATCAATGATACCGCTTAAGGTAGTGTAATCATTTGCGGCTACGGATTCAGTGATCTCGAAATTGATCATGGACTTATCTATGTTGTAATTGTCTACGATGTGAAGAGTCTCATTTACGAAGTCGGGATGCATACACTGAAGTACGGAAAGGTTCACATTGATGCTCTTCATTCCGTATTCGGCGGGCAGACCGCTCTTAATAAAATCGCAGACTTCACTCAGCACGAAATTGTCAATATCGTCGATGAGACCTATATTTTCCGCTATGGGAATAAATTCATCGGGATATAGGTTTCCGAGGCTCTCGCTGTGAAGTCTCACAAGAGCTTCGGCACCATACAGGGAAAGGTCCTCCATGTAGTAGGTAGGCTGGTAGTAAACCTCAAAGCTGCCGTTTTCAAGTCCCTTCTGAATAGCCTCTTCGACCTCGGCGCGCCTGATAATATAATCAAGGTCCGCACCTTCCAAAACCTTCTTGTCAACATTTTCGGGAATGCTGCTGTCGACCATTCTGAGAATGCTTTCGATATTATCGTAATCCTTGGGGATTTCCGTAAGCATAAGCGTTGTATGAAGCAGAATATCAGAACTCTTTACATGCCATTCCTCATCAAAACGATTGAGTATTTTATTGATTATATTGTCGGTATAATCACGGGATTCCTCCTGTATAAGAAGAATGTAAGTATCATAGGAAAGATTGTAAATGCAATACTTCGGCAAAATGGATTTAAAGAATTCCGAAACTAGTATGGTGATGGAATCCATGTTGCTTGACCCCGTACTTCTCTGTACGATATCGGAATTTGTGATCTTTACGGTGATAAGGCGGAAATTCTGCCTGCTGTAAAGGAGATTGGAGATATCCGTGATAAATGCTTTTCTGTTGTACAGCTCGGTATCTGAGTCCATGCGGTCGTCCTCATTTTCGACCGAAAGCATAAGTCCTAGAACTCCGATTGATTCCGCAAGAAGCTCAACCTTCAGATCGATGAAAAGAAGCTGGATCAGAAGCCCTAAGAATGTGATACAGAAAAGATACATTAACGCACGGCGTTTTTTTACCGTAAGACCTTTCCAGGAACGGAGAAGAAGGAACAGGGACGCAACAAAATAAAATGCCGCTGATATATAAATGATCGTTTCACCCCAGTTGCGGTGAAACTCCAGAGCTTCATCATAATAGAAAACCGGACGGAAAATAGGATTAAGCAGCACCGGAATCTCGGAAAGGATGAAAGGAACATTAAACAGAGTTCGCGTTCTTGCAGAGAGCTTTGTATTATAGCCTGTTACAACGAGAGTATAGTTGTAGAAGATAGGACAAAGAGCCGTATGGAACAGGAAATAAACAAACATGAAAATGTTGGAAATTACATGGCATGAAGGAATTTCGGGATAAGAACGTGAAAAAGAGGTTACAATGCACGAGATCGCATTGAGCGCAAGAACAACAAGCATAACAAGATAAACCTTGTTTTGCCTTTTTTGAGTTCTGTGTTCGATTAGCGTATAGACTATACATGTCACTACTATCAGCAGCGCCGAAGTATATGACATGATGTGGAATGAAATATTAGTCATCGGAAACCTTTTCCTTTTTCCTGCCTATCTTAGCTGTATATTTAAACAGCATCGGATAAAATCCCAGTGTACATAAGCTGATAAGAAAATACCTTATTATCCTGAAGGTGTATTCCCAGAATATGCTGTCAAATGCGGGAAGTCCGGCAAGCGCTTTTATCGGAAATTCGATTATGGCGAAGACAACACCGGCTCCTGCCAAACGCAGAATAATTCTGAGGGGATTAGTAGTATTCTCAAAATTGACAAATTTCTCTTCGATATAAAATGCGAGAAGAGTTCCCGTGATAAGCCCGTATGCCGTAAAATAATCGTCGGATCTGCAGTAAATAAGACCGATTGATGAAGTACCGATCAAAATGAGGTTAAATACCCATCTTTTCTGAATCTTATTTCGCATGAGTTCTACAACATTTATTGTAACAAGACCCAGTACCCATCCTACAATGACATCGGTAGGGAAGTGTGCGCCGACGACTATTCTGGAAAAACCTACCATCAGGGCAAAAACCGCGGTTATGATCCAGAACACTTTTTTCTTGTAAATATATGCTATCGAACCGTAAAGTGTTGTAGCAAGCGTAGAGTGCCCGCTGGGAAATGAGAATCCCTGAGCTTTTATATCATTAACATCCGCCTTCGGATCGATCTTTCTTAGAAGCTCTACTTCTTCGGAATCAAGATAGGGCCTTCTTCTGACAAAAATATTTTTGATCATTGTATTTGAGATCATCGCAAAAAGTAAGTTTGTTCCGATTTTTTTTCCTGCTTCCTTGTCGAGTCCGAGATAGAAAAGAAGGAGCAGACCGAGCATAACATAAGTGTCGGCAAGACCTGAAAAATGATTGATGGCCTCTATCCAGGCATCACTCAGAACCCTTTGAAGAAATGCTATAAGATCGATTTCCCATTGAAAGAAGAATGTACTACCCAATTTATAACCTCCGGTGTCATAACTCACAGATACATCCATTATAGCACGAAAATTATTGTTTTAATACCGTAAATGTATCTTTTTATTGATAAGCTGATTCAAATGATCAGCAGATATTTCGGCGATTCAATCTCTTTTACACATTAGTTTACATAAGACCTTCGCTGATCGCTGCGTGGTGAAGGTGGATGATTATCGCGCTTTTTAAGGCCTCTGCATCTCTGTGCTTAAGAAAATCCATTATCTGAATGTGATCGTTATATGCATAACGGGACATTTCATCATGACCGTCATCCAGCTTGAAGGTGCCTTCGATGGATTCGGTAAGCAGTCCGACGGAGCGGGAGAGGAATTCATTGTGAGATGCCTTAATAATACTACCGTGAAATTCTATCTCCGCAAGGATCCTGTCCTCGCTTTCGGGAGCACATTTTATCAGCTCCTGAAGGATTTCTCCTTTTTCGATAATCTCATTTATTTCATCTTCGGTGGCTCTGTCGGCAGCAAGGCCGGCGGCATAGGGCTCGATAAGAAGCCTGGCCTCATAAAGATCCCGAAGAGTTATTTTCATTTTCATCATGTCATTCATAAGAGGAGGGGCAGTCTCGACGATGGAATCCATTTCGGTCGAGATAAAGGTCCCCTTTCCTCTGTATACGGTAAGCACGCCCTCCGTAACGAGGATATGAATGGCCTCCCTTAGAGTGGCTCTGGAAACTCCCAAAAGAGTAGACAGGTCGTTTTCGTTGGGGAGCTTGTCACCGGGTTTATAAAGCTTTTCGATGACTATATTTTTTCTCAGTTCGTCCGCAACCTTTTGCGAAAGATTCTGATTCTGAAGACTGTACATATTTTTGATTCCCTGATAAACTGTTTTATGCGCGTTTTCTACGCTGTATAATAAAATCGGGAGCTCCACATTTGTGGAACTCCCTTGTGGATTATTTACCGAATTAGTTGTTGATGAGCTTATCTTCATCACTCCAGCTGTACAGCTTACGGATTTCTGCTCCGACCTTCTCAGCGGGATGCTCAGCTGCCTTCTGACGAAGAGCCTTGAAGTGAGCCTGTCCGCCTGCAGAAGACATATCAAGAAGGAAGTCTTTTGCAAATGAACCGTCCTGGATATCGGAAAGGATCTGCTTCATAGCCTTCTTTGTATCATCTGTGATGATCTTGGGTCCTGTGATGTAATCACCGTATTCTGCTGTATTAGAGATTGAATATCTCATTCCTGCAAAACCACTCTGATAGATAAGGTCAACAATGAGCTTCATCTCATGGATACATTCAAAGTATGCATTTCTGGGATCATAGCCTGCTTCAACAAGTGTTTCGAA
>CACYCJ010000283.1 GCA_902772925.1 uncultured Lachnospiraceae bacterium | reverse complement strand
TCAGGAGATGATGGTCAGGATGATTCGGGTGACGACAGCTGGTTTGATGATTCCGGCGACTGGAGCAGTGATGAGTCAGTAGATGATGATTACTGGTCATATCTTGATGGCTATGAAGCAACAGGCGAAAGCAAATACATTACATTTGCAGAAGAACCCAATGTAAATGAAGACGGTGTATTCGGCTTTAAGCTGGATGAGAACGGTATAAACAATGCGTCGTCGGTATCAGCGGTTGTTTATCAGACCACAGATAATGAAAATGAATATATAGAGCTCGGGGAAACCCTGGATGTTTACGGTGACTGGGGAACGGGTGAGTTTTCCGATAACTTTGACGGAAGCTGGCTGTCACTTCCCGACGGTCAGAATCTTGCTATCTACCTGGCGGATTATACCGATGATTATCTCATTTATTCATCACCGATCCTTCTTAACGGTGAGGAGACAAACCTCAGGATCCGTGTGGATAATGACGGAACTACCGTTGTAGAGGGTGCATGGGCAGGAATCGATGATAACGGTATGGCGGCCCGTGACATTAAAAAGCTTAAAGACGGTGACAAGATAGTTCCCGTTTACTATGCTATCTATGATGATTCCGAAGAGGAATCAATGTATGAAGGAGAAGAGTTTACCGTATCGGGTGATATTGAGATAACCTACGGTTATATGTATGCCGGAAGCTATCTGTATGCATTTTGCATAGATGATATTTATGGCGATTTCTACATGACAGACATGGTTGTATTCAATATTGACGAGAACGGTGAAATAACATTTGAGTATTAAAATATTACAAGTGAATATAGAAAAAATCCGATGTCATGTGACGGATGCTTCCTGATGATTAACTTTGGGTAAATGATATGTTGTTAAATGAATATCTTCGTGACAGATTCGGACATAAGGTATATAAAGTCGCCATTAATGGCGGCTTTACCTGTCCTAACAGGGATGGTACGCTGGATAGCCGAGGATGCATTTTCTGCTCAGGCAGGGGATCGGGAGAGTTTTCCTGCGACAGCTCCGTATCTGTTACCGATCAGATTGAAAACGGAATAAAAAGAATAGAAAAGAAGCTTCCTTCCGGCGAGGTGGGATACATTGCGTATTTTCAGGCGTTTACCAATACCTATGCTCCGGTGAGTAAATTGGAAAGGCTTTATATGGAAGCAATCAGTGATCCGAGGATTGAGGTGCTCTCCGTAGCTACAAGGCCGGACTGCATTTCCAATGAGGCGCTTAAGCTTCTGGAGGAAATAAACAAGGTGAAGCCTGTATGGGTGGAGCTCGGACTTCAGACGATCCATGAAAAAAGTGCAAGCTATATCAGACGGGGCTATAAGCTTCCTGTCTATGATGAAGCTGTTAAACGCCTCAGCAATTCAGGAATCGAGGTAATAACCCATGTGATACTCGGACTGCCCGGTGAAACTCATGATGAAATGCTTGAAACAGTGCGATATGTGGGGCACAGCGGCGTGCAGGGGATAAAGCTGCAGCTTTTGCATGTGCTTCGGGGAACCGATCTTGCCGTAGACTTCGAAAAGGGACTTTTTGAATGTATGACTATGGAAGAGTATGTATCTCTTGTCTGTGACTGCATAGAACTGCTTCCGGAGGATATCGTGATACACCGGATGACAGGAGACGGAGATAAGAGTATACTTATCGCGCCGCTTTGGAGCGGCGATAAAAAGAGGGTGCTGAACGCCCTTAATAAGGAGCTGAAAGAAAGATGTTTAATATAGTATTACTGAGTCCGGAAATGCCTGCCAATACCGGAAATATAGGCAGGACCTGCGTGATAACCGAAAGCAGCCTGCACCTCATAAAGCCCTACGGCTTTATATTGAATGACAGATACATCAAAAGAGCGGGGCTTGACTATTGGGACAGGCTTGATGTGACGGAGCATATAGATACAAATGCATTTTTTGAATACTTTAATGCAAATAAAAAGCAGCATAATATCTATTATGCTACTACTAAGGCAAAACAAAGATATACGGATGTCGCCTTTAAACCCGGCGACTTTATTATGTTCGGTCCCGAGAGTGCCGGAATACCCGAGGAGATACTTGTGGAAAATCCTGAGCGCTGCATCCGGATTCCCATGGCCTCCGGCGAACGCTCCCTCAACCTTTCCAACAGCGTCGCCATTATACTCTACGAGGCCCTTCGCCAAAACAACTTCGCCGACCTTGAAACGGCCGGCGAACTGCAT
>CACYCJ010000282.1 GCA_902772925.1 uncultured Lachnospiraceae bacterium | reverse complement strand
CTTTTCGGCAATCTCCTCTTTCAGAGGACATGCTGCCTTAAGCTCGGGATAAAGACTTGCGGGACGAAGATTTGCAAAAAGACCGAGTTCTTTTCTGATCTTAAGAAGCCCTGCCTCAGGTCTTTTGTTGGGAGGAAGCTTATACCAGGGTGAGGTATTGGTATCTCCGCCTATGGAGCCGAGAAGCACGGCATCCTTTTTCTTTGCTATCTCCACTGTTTCATCTGTAAGAGGATCGCCATACTTATCAATAGAACATCCACCCATAAGTATCTGCTCGTAATTGAAGGTATGTCCGTACTTTTCTCCTACGGCATCAAGAACCTTCATTGCCTGCGTAACTATTTCCGGGCCGATTCCGTCACCCTTTATAACTGCGATATCAAAATTCATAGTTTTTACCTTCTTAGTTTTCTTTTGAATTTATATAATTAATGAGTCCGCCTTTTTGAATAATATTTTGCATAAAAGGCGGGAATGCCTGTCCTTTATATGTTTTTCCCGATGTATGATCCGTTATAAGACCGGTATCAAAATTCACCTCAACATCATCACCGGCCTTAATCTCATTTGAAGCTTCTTCGCATTCTATGATGGGCAGACCGATATTAATGGAATTTCTGTAAAATATCCTGGCAAAGTTATCTGCGATGACACAGCTTATACCGGATGCCTTGATTGCGATCGGTGCATGTTCTCTGGATGAACCGCAGCCGAAGTTCTTTCCGGCTACCATTATATCTCCGTCCTTAACTCTGTTTACAAAATCCGCATCAATATCCTCCATACAGTTCTTCGCAAGCTCTGCAGGGTCTGCAGTATTAAGATATCTTGCAGGGATTATTACATCTGTATCTACATTATCACCGTATTTATGAACTGTTCCTCTTGCTTCCACGATATCATATCCTCCTTATCTGTAATATTCCCTATATTACCAATCCAGCTCTTCGGGAGAACTGATCTTTCCTGTTATAGCCGATGCCGCTGCAACTGCGGGGCTGGCAAGATAAGTTTCCGAATCGATCGCACCCATTCTTCCGACAAAGTTTCTGTTTGTCGTAGAAACGGATCTTTCCTTGTGAGCAAGTATACCCATATGTCCACCCAGGCAGGGTCCGCAGGTAGGTGTTGAAACGATACAGCCCGCCGCAATAAATATCTCGGCAAGACCTTCCCTGACCATTTGAAGATATACTTCCTGTGTGGCAGGAATAACTATAACTCTTACATAAGGAGCTATCTGTCTTCCGCGGATAACCTCGGCAGCTATTCTCATATCCGAGATACGGCCGTTTGTACATGAACCGATAACCACCTGATCAATTTTTATATCACCGACCTCATCGATCGGCTTTGTATTTTCGGGAAGATGAGGAAATGCAACCGTAGGTCTTAAGGTTGAAAGATCTATAGTATACTCTGCATCATATACGGCATCCTCATCAGCTGTATATTCCTTATATTCTCTTGTCGCATGCTCGGCAAGATATTCCCTCGTAAGATCGTCAACAGGGAAAATACCGTTCTTGGCACCGGCTTCGATAGCCATATTTGCAACGGTAAATCTGTCATCCATCGAAAGCTCTTTTATACCCTCTCCGACAAATTCCATTGACTTATATCTTGCGCCGTCAACGCCTATCATTCCTATTATATGTAGGATAAGATCCTTACCGCTTACCCATTCACTCTTTTTACCGATAATATTAAACTTTACTGCGGCGGGAACCTTGAACCAGGTCTGTCCGGTAACCATACCGGCAGCCATATCCGTAGAACCAACACCTGTAGAAAATGCGCCGAGTGCGCCATAGGTACATGTATGGGAATCAGCTCCGATAACAGCATCTCCCGCAACAACAAGGCCTTTTTCCGGAAGCAACGCATGCTCTATGCCCATCGCACCAACATCAAAATAATTCTTAATATCATTTGCCTTTGCAAAGTCTCTTACCTGCTTTACATGCTCGGCACTCTTTATATCCTTATTAGGAGTAAAATGATCCATAACAAGGGCTATCTTTTCATTATCAAAAACAGACTTTTTATCAAACTTTTCGAGCTCATTTATGGCAACGGGAGTTGTTACATCGTTACCGAGAACAAGATCCAGTTTTGCCTCGATAAGATCACCTGCTGCAACCTTCTCAAGACCGGCATGAGCAGCCAGTATTTTTTGTGTCATTGTCATTCCCATAATGAGCACCTCCTTATCAAAAAACGCTCGTTTTGCTTTGCTTAGCGGACACCAAATCATTGCAGACGAATATATTATCACATTAAGCCTTATAATTCAAGGATTCATGTACATATTATTGATCAGATTCCTTATTGTTTTTTGTATCCTCTTTTATATTTTCTTTTATAGGTTCATCTGATGAAATACCGGTCATTTTGTCGGCTATAATAGTTTTTCCGACTGACAGCTTTCCGGAAACCGCATCTTTACCTGCGGCAATTTTTTCGGACATAGCTTCCTTTCCGGCATTAAACTTACCGGATACCATATCCTTTCCTGCCGTAATCTTTTCGGACACCATGTCCTTGCCCGCAGTAAACCTCTCTCCCATTTTTTCCCTATAGATTTCAAGAGTAGCCCTGATATCCGAATCGGAATCGGGAGATATTATACGAATGAAAATGTTGGGCTTATCATTTCTCCTGAGTCTGTAATCGGCAATTGTCTCTCTGAATTTTTCGTAGTAAATCTTGACACTGTGATCCTTGGAAAATGCTTTGATCTTTGCTACAAGATTAAATGTATAAGCACAGTCAAGAACAAATATACCGTAGAAAAATCCCACGACAAACGATATCTCCAGATGGCTTACAAACCACGAAAGTACAAGACACACATATCCGTGTACCAGGTAATAATATAATATTCCGAGTATTCCCCATATCAGTGAATATAAAGGACAGATAATACCCTTGAAATTGAGAAACTCATCCGAATAATCCCAAAGCACCAGCTGAAGATGCTCTACGAAAATAATACCGGCAATCAATTCAAGAAAGGTTATGACAAAAGCCATGGATACAAATACTATCACCAGCTTCATCCATGACTCTAAACCCACAAGATAATTGTCATAGACAAGTCCGACCAGGTACCCCGTTACCGTACCGAAGCCGTATATCGGAAGATACGGTCCTGTAAGGAAGCCGGGATTCTCCCATTTGTTCGACACACTCTTAACAGGTGCAAACCGTCTGAAAAAAAGCTCGGCAAACCATCCTATCAAACTTCCGACAGCAAACAAAAATGCAAGCTTATAAAATAAATACACCTTTTTCACCTACACACGAAATCAAGTAATATCTGTTTCAAAACACAATTTATGATATTACCACTTCGTAATCATTATTTTCAACAATTATTTTATAAATTCCGATTCCGAATGACATTTTTTTACTATTCTCATCATAAAGCCGGAAATTATCATCGGGAATCGCAAATGAAAGACTGATACTCTGTCCGGGCTTTATATCATGAAGCTTTGTAAAAAAGCATAATTTCTTCTGTATGTCATTCTTTTTAAAATAAACGGGAAGGACATGATCGGCAGTCATCGTTCCTTTATTTTCAACAGTAAGTTCAACATTAAAGACCTTCTCCTTCGGATCGTAGGACGCAGTCAGTCCGCCTGTCCTTATCTCACTGTATCCGAGTCCGTAGCCGAAGGGATATAAAACATCTCCCTCATAATAAATATAAGTCCTCGGACTGCCGATGATGTCATAATCATCTATAGAGGGCAGATCGGTCTCACTTTTGTACCAGGTCATATTTGTTCTACCCGAAGGATTTTTTCGGCCATAGATTATATCTGCAATACCATTACCAAGTTCACTGCTTCCGAGAGCGGACCAAAGTATGGCTTTTATCTTTTTATTTGTATTTTCCGTCGAAATACCGACCGGAGCACCCGAAAGCAAAACGAGAACCGTATCATCAAAATACTGCGTGATAAGATTCGCAAGATATCTCTGATAGGGTGAAAGCTCATAACCGTCCCTGTCATAATCCTCCCTGCTTTCTATCATAGGGTGAATACCGAATGCCATCACAGCCTTACTGTAGCCTTTACTGCTGATACCGATAAGCTTCTCCTGAGGCGATGTTACTAATTCAAATGATATATCAAGCGGCTCATTTTCTTCGTCATCATCATAAACGATAAATCCGTCTTCGGATCTTTTTAAGGATTTTTTATTCCATAAAAGCAATCTTTTTATACGGCTGTCACTGTAAAATGAAGAACAGTCGGATTCATCGAAACTTAAGATTTCACCTTTTTCATCGGCCAGATATAAAACCTCTTCTCCAAACCATGAAAATACCTCTTCCGTAATGGAATACAGATAACCGGAGGTAAAAGGCTTTTTAGGTCTTTCTTTTAAAAACTCAGGTCTTCTGGTGGATAAAAGCTTCCCCGTGCTCATAGACCTTAATGTGATCCTGCTTTTATTCCAAAGCATCAGCTTGAAGCTTTCGGCATGTTCCCTGTCAGTTTCGATAAGCCTGTATGCATTTCTGTTAAGTGAAGGATCGGCCTTCGTATATAAAACAGGATTTCCTATATCGATGAGCATCGCCTCATCCGATAGTCCCAGATACCTGCCTTCACCTGTCGATATGATGACCTCGGGAAGGATATCATCAAAAACAACTCTGTCTTCAGTATCATTTCCTTTTATCCCTTCCGCAAGGGTCACCATGTGCTCGGGAATCCCGGAGTACCAGTCCATAGGACATCTGTCGGCGAATATTCCAAGCACTGCTATTTTTTCATTTTCTCCAATCGGAAGAAATGCATCTTTATTTTTAAGAAGTACAGTTCCCTCAGCAACAGCTCTTCTGCTGATTTCCTTTGACTTTGCCGTGCAGACCGCATTCATATTATATTCAGTCTTACCGTACGGGAAATCATCCGATGAGCGGTCATATATCCCGAGTCTCATAATAACCGCAAGCTTATTGTAGATACATTTATCCAGCTCCTCCTCGGTTATAAGACCTTTTTCGACTGCCTCACGGATATAAGCGGACAAAGGAGTGTTATCATCGGTAAAAATATCCAGCCCTGCTTTTACGGCACGGACCGCAATATCCTTATGATCTTCGAAAATATCGGTATTGTCATATAAAAAATGAAGAGCCATTCCGTCGGAAATTGTATATGTTATGTTCCATTCATCAGCTATCTCACGGATTTCGGGATTCATAAGTCCGGGAACACCGTTAATGAAATTATAGGCTGTCATTATCCCTTCAGGTGAATACTTATTTGCAACCCTTCTGAATACATCAAGATAATATTCCCATTTCAGTCTGTCGGAAATCTCATTATTTTTATAAAAGCGCCCGTTTTCCGTATTATTGGAATAAAAATGCTTCAGTGTGGCGCCGCATCTTACATATTTTTTGTCATTACCCTTCATACCGAGTATGTAATGCCCTGCCATCTCGGATGCAAGATAGGGATCTTCTCCGTAGCCTTCTTCGTTCCTTCCCCATCTGGGATCTCTCTCAAGATCTACAGTCGGGGCAAAGAGACACAGATTCTGATTCAGTCCTTCATTATAAAGAGCTCTTGCTTCGGTACCGACAATATCTCCTATAGTTTCGATAAGCTGAACATCCCATGTCGAAGACATACCGATAGGATTGGGAAATACCGTAGTATACTCCGGACTTCCGAGATCGGTATGCTGATCATGCCTTGCCTGCACGCCATGAGCTCCTTCTCCGCCGATAGTAAATTCAGGCTGACCGGGAACCGGACCCGCACTGAGAGAATTGATCTTATCGGAAAGTGACATCCCGGATATTATATTTTTTATTCTTTCGTCGAAATCAGAATCTATCTTTCTCATATCTTACCTCAACATTCTTAAAAGGCATTTGTAAATGAACACCGATAACAATATATTAAACTTGATGCATTGATATAGCAAACAAAAATATTCAACAAAATATTTGAAAATATTTGGTCATAAGATATAATCATTAGTGTTAAAAAGATGAATAGCAACAGGAGAAAAGACTATGCTTTATATTAAAAACGGACATATCACAGATCCGGTAACGGGAACAGATGAGGAAATGAATATCCTCATAGAGGGAAAGCTTATTACCAGGGTAACCAAGGATGATCTTTCACCCCATCTTCAAAGTGACACTGAGATCATTGATGCATCGGGAATGATCGTGGCTCCGGGACTAATGGATCCACATGTTCATTTCAGAGATCCCGGTTTTACATACAAGGAAGACATTAACAGCGGATCAAAAGCAGCCGCTAAGGGCGGCTTTACAACAGTTGTTTGTATGGCCAACACAAAGCCTGTAGTAGATAATCCCGAAACACTTCATTATATCCAGGAAAAAGGTGAGAACACGGATATACATGTACTTCAGGTTTCGACGGTTACAAAGGGAATGCAGGGAAAAGAGCTTGTTGACATGGAGCTCATGGCAGGCGTTGGCGCCGCGGGCTTTTCTGATGACGGAGTTCCTATCATGGACGAAAAGCTCCTTTATGAAGCATTTCAAAAAGCTGCAGATCTCGATATGCCGATCTCGCTTCATGAAGAGGATCATCTTTTCGTAAAATCTCTTGGCATAAATGCAGGCGAAGCTGCCGCTAAGCTGGGACTCGGTGGTGCCGATCCCGCTTCAGAGGAGATCATGGTTGCAAGAGACGGCGTCATTGCTTTAAAAACAGGCGCTACTGTTTGCATTCAGCATATAAGCTCAAAAAGGTCGCTAGAGCTCATCAGGACCTTCAAAAAAATGGGTGCGGATCTTCACGCAGAAGCAACTCCCCATCACTTTACATTAACGGAAAATGATGTCCTGACCTACGGTACATTTGCAAAAATGAATCCTCCTCTTCGGACCGAAGAAGACAGAAATGCGATAATTGAGGGAATCAAAGACGGAACCATAGATATAATCGCAACCGATCACGCTCCGCACAGCGAAGAGGAAAAATCAAAGCCCTTTAATCAGTCTCCAAGCGGGATCACAGGGTTGGAAACCTCACTCGGGCTTGCCGTTAAGGAGCTTGTAAGTAAAGGGCATATAAGCATGCTAAGGCTTATTGAAATGATGAGCACTGCTCCCGCCTTGTTATACAGACTGAAGCCCGGAAGCATTTCCGAAGACAATATCGCTGATATTGTAATCTTCGATCCCGAAAAAATTTGGACTGTAAAGGAATTTGCATCAAAAGCAAATAACAGTCCTTTTATCGGCTGGGAGCTTCCCGCTCAGGTAATGTATACCATATGCGACGGTAAAATCATTTATAAATCATAAACAGGTGAGATCATATTCAGATGAGATCATATACAGATGAAGCAGCTGTAAGCTCTACTGAGAAAACTATACTCTTGACGAATTATGTAAATCTGTGTTAAGAATTAATCAAATAAAAAAAAGAGGTGTGAAAAAATGTCTAATGATGAAAATTTTGATTATTACAAAATAAAGGATAAGTATTCGGAAACCAAAGCATGTGCCGACGGTATCTTCTACTATTATAACAAGATTGCCGTAAGGATCATGGCCAATCCCGAATCGGAGTATGCTGATACTCTTGCCAAGTTCGGTTCGGTTCTAACCGATTTCCGTCAGACTGAAAATCAGACAGCGGTAATGGATATGGACAGTATCTTCGATGAATTTTATCCGAACGGTCAGCTTGCAGCTGAATTTATCTCCCACGATCTGAGATATGCATTCGACGGAATTTCCGAATATCTTATGAGACTTAAGAAAATGCTGATGATCTGAGGTTGTAATAAAATACATTATTAATTATATATATTTATATTAAACTGTAGACAAAGCCGGGGACAGTTCCAATGTCACACTATTACCTGTTCGCCGTCCAACGAGTTGAAAAAGCAATAAATGAAAGGGAAAACAAGATGAATTATTGCTTTTTTTGCTGTTCGGCGCGATGTATAATTCGAAAAAGCAATAAATTCTGCTCAAATCAGGCTGATTTATTGCTTTTTTTGAGTCAGGCAGCTATGTTTTATTCGAAAAAGCAATAAATTCTGCTCAAAACAGACTGATTTATTGCTTTTTTTGAGTCAGGCAGCTATGTTTTATTCGAAAAAGCAATAAATTCTGCTCAAATCAGGCTGATTTATTGCTTTTTTTGAGTCAGGCAGCTATGT
>CACYCJ010000281.1 GCA_902772925.1 uncultured Lachnospiraceae bacterium | reverse complement strand
TCAACAGCTTTTTCTACCAATGAAACTTTATATTCATTATCATTTTCAAAACTAACAGGCGTTTCGGAAGAATATTCTTTATAGCCATTCTTCGTTACTGCAAAAGAATATTTCTCATTTTTATATAAAGGTACTTCAAATTTACCGTTTTTGGTTTTTCCTTTAACAGTATGGTACCCATTAATCTCAACATCCGCATCAGAAATTGGCTTTTTG
Organism: uncultured Lachnospiraceae bacterium; assembly: GCA_902772925.1. Classification (GTDB taxonomy): domain Bacteria; phylum Bacillota; class Clostridia; order Lachnospirales; family Lachnospiraceae; genus Eubacterium_Q. Next base: position 5,469 of record CACYCJ010000281.1, on the reverse strand, counting down.
TTAACACTGTCAGTTACAGAAACGGATATCTTTACTGTCTCTTTTTCTGTCAGCTTTACATCAAGATTTCCCTTTATATCAGTTACAGTAGCATTTTCAACAGTTGTCTTTTCAAATCCTGTTTTATACGCTATAACATCGATAGATACAGCAGTTTCCGGATTTGAAAGATCCAATGTCTCCAAATTCTTAACTACAGCTATGCCAGCCTCGGTTTCAGTTTTATCACTTAATTGCACCGAGTCATTCACTTTAACTGAGTATTCCACAGTTGCCTTATCGATTAATTCATCTTTCGCATTTTTTACGGTAATTGTGAAAACATCAGGATGGTCCTCTGTTGCAGCTCCTACTGTGATTACATTAATAGGAATCATAACTATAATCATCATTAATGCAAGAATAGCAGCTAGAACTCTGTTTTGAACTCTCAGTCCCGTTCTCATAATGTTTACTCTCTCCTTTTTCTTTTATCCGCATTTATATATATATAATTAATTCCATTTAGCATACAATGCATTCCAAATGAAAATACAAATAAGGAAATAAATATAAATGTTATTACAGAATTTCTAATCAACATTTGGGAAACAATCAACCCAATAAAAAGAATCACCATTGATATATCAGCAATTTTTGCATATCCATTCATAAAGAAATGTGTTAAGCCAAATTGCTTTTCCTTAGCATGACTCTCTTGAAAACTTAAATCAGCTTTTCGAGAAACATTAATCATAATTGAACTTACAATTGTTCCAATTAGTCCTACCCAAAAGCCAGCTCCAGTTAAGTATACTAATGCATTTATTTTTCCATCTGTTCCGATACTAAACGGCATAAATAAAAATGATATAGATAGAATAATTAAGAAAACTAAAAACATATAAAACAATCGTTTCCGCTTCGATTTTTGCTTTTGACTCATCTTCTCTAAAACCTCTCATCAGGCAATAAATTCATCTGTATGGATAAATGTTAATTCGTATTCTACAGTAAACGCTTCCGTTGATTCCGGTGATAAAACAGTAGTTTCATTGCCAGAAACGGAATCTAAAACTGTTGTTTCACCTGAACTATCATCCAGCAAAGAGGTTTCATAGGATTCCCGTGCTTCAGACTCTAATCGAGACGTGCTTATTTTTGTTGTTGGCATTGCTCCACTTATCTCATTTGCTCGTGGCTGTACCAATTTTCCTGTATCAGTTATCTTATCAGTAAGCTTTCCACGCTGTCTATTAACAGCACTTGATTTATACGTTTTATCTCCGCTGTTTTCATTTTGATTACGGATATTTGCAATTGCTTTTCTTGCGGTAGAACCGGATAAATCACCAATTACTCTTGGAATTCTCAACACAAAAAATAAGATAATAGCAATCACAAAGCATAATGCAGCAAGTCCAGCGCCACCGATAAATATATACCTATAAACATCATATGTCATTTACTGCGCCCCCTCAACAGAATTGCTCTTTATTGAGTTAATCTTTTCCTTCGTTATGCTTATATTCTCTTTCAAAGATGTAATGCTGTTTTGAAGGAATGCGTTATCTATCTTGGAGCTATTCGCAGAAATATCATCAATCAAATCAATAACTGATTCTTTCGATGCTACTTGACATATTTGGCTCGCATTATTACGAATCATATTTACTATTTCATTCCAAACCCTAAGTTTTAAATCCAATCCTTCTGTATCATCACTAAAATTATTAACTGCATTTGAATTCAAAGCGGTAATCTGACTCCATAACGAGGCATATTCTTCATTAAGTTTTGCAAGTTGTCCTGCCTTTGTATATTTTGCAATATTTTGCAAACACGAAGAAATATCGCAATACATCTTTGCTATAGGATAATCATCTTGTGCATATTGAAACCATGTTGCCGCTGCAGCATATTTATCTTTTTCAACACCAATATCGTAATAGAAAAGAACCGCTTCGCCAATCTCATAGCAAACCTGTGCATATCCTTTGGGATTAGCATCCCGAAGTTTATCTAAAACCATAACAGAATTTGAGTAACCACTCGCGCTTACTGCGTCCAATCCGCTTCTCAATTGATTAAAACAGCCATTTTCTTCAGCATTCAATATTCCATCGTTTGTAAGGAACTTAATCAAACCTTCGTGGTCTTTTGTTCCTAAATATGCTTCTGTACGAGTAGGATCAGTCGTAATTGCTTCATAATAATCATCTTTAGTTTTAGCATTTGCTAATATATAATCATAATTCTCATTCTTTTTGTTTTCTGCTGAAATAAATCCCCAAATCGAAGTACCCGCAAACACAATCGTAAGAATAACAGGAATTAAAAACATCCACAACTTCTTCTTTTGCTTTTTTCTATAGATATCATCAATTTCATTGTAATGCTCTAAAGCATACATCATTTCCGCTGCTGATTGATATCTATCATTGGGGTCGCGCTGAGTACATTTTAAAATAATTCTTTCCAATCCACTTGATAAAGTCGGATTAATCTCGCGAATTGGTTTTATTTCATACGGAGGTTCACAAGGATTCATTCCGGTAACAAGATGATATAGCGTAGCTCCCAAACAATAAATGTCTGTACGTGCATCCGTTTGTCCCATACCTCCAAACTGTTCGGGCGCAGCGTAACCAACTGTTCCGAGACATGTTGTATCAGCCAAATTCTTTTCCTTAAACTCTCTGGCTGTACCAAAATCTATAAGCGTTACATTACCATCCGGCTTAAGCATAATATTAGCCGGTTTCATATCTCTATAAATAATTGGCGGTTGTCGACTATGTAAATAGCCTAATACATCACATAATTGTTTTGCCCATTCAATTACATTTTCTTGTGGTTGCGCACCGAATTCTTCAAGAGCTTTATTAAGTGAATTACCTTGAATGTAATCCATAATAATGATGAATGATTCCTCCGTATCAATTACATCAATAATGCTCGGGAGATTTGGATGGCTCAATCTCTTTAGAATATCAGTTTCTGCGACAAGCCCTTGCTTTACGGATTCAAAATCTAATACTCCGTCTTTGCGAACTTCTTTTACCGCCCACTGCTTATTTGCCTTCTCGTTCATTGCGAGATAGACAACGCTCATGCCACCTTGTCCAACTTTATTAAGTATTTTATATTTACCGTCAACAAGAGAACCTATCTCAAGCATGTCTACCTCTCCCTTTAAAATGTTCTTACTAACGCAACGGTTATATTATCACGTTCTTGGCGTTGTTTGTTTAACTCAATTAACTCCAAAGAAGCTCTATTCATCATTGCTACATCAAGCAGTTTATCCGCTTGAAATCTATCATAAATCTCTTCTTTTGAAATTTCATGTATAAATCCGTCACAACACAACATATAAGTAGCGTTGGAATAAACATCACCAAAGAACATATCCGGATAGACTTGTTCGGATGCGCCTATGCATTGCAAAAGAACACTACGTCTTGAATCAATTTTAGCTTCTTCTTCTGTCATATTACCTAATGCCACTTCGCGAGCCACAAAAGTCTGATCGGTTGTAATCTGTCGGATTCCGTTATACAATTCATAAGCACGCGAATCACCAACATTAATCACATAGTAGCGATTTTGCGTAATCAACATAGCTGTTAATGTAGTTCCGAGTTTAATCCCTAATCCAGCACCATATTCTTTAATCTTTTCATTTTGGTCATTAACTATATTCTCCCATTGAGATCTAATGACGGGATCTTCTATCGGCTTTTCGCATAATTGAGGTAAATCATATCTTGCCCAACTATCAAATGCTCGGATCACAGAAGCACTTGCAACTTCTCCTTTTTCCAAGCCGCCCATTCCATCGCAAAGTACTACCAAAACCATGCGTCCTTGTTTAGTGTTTAGAACTTTAATTGACAAGCTATCCTGATTTGTGGATTTAGTTAGTCCTATATCAGTATTTCCTGAAACGATAAAATTCATAAATCTTTCCCCTCGTATAATTACAATTAGCCGATATCTAAATTAATAACTCTCTTATTTCATTTTTTTACAGTATGATAAACTTTAAAAAAGGAATAATCTCAATATCAATATAGTCTAAACTCAAAATCTTCATTTGCTAATCTAATTCTTGCGCCATCCGACAGTGGGGTTTCAACGTTGCTCTGAATCATCCCGCCATTAACGTATGTATGGTTAGTAGAGTTAGTGTCAACTATATAATACTGCCCGTCTCTCGAAATAATATTTGCATGACTCCTGCTTACAGCTGTATTATCACTTACAAAATAATCCACATAGCTTCTCTCTTTACCGATTCTAAAGACCGGTTTGTCAAGATTAATACGTTCATTGTTCTTTGTCCTGATTAAATGAGGTTGAATCTGAACCTGAGATGAACTAGCGCCTAAAACAGTTGTCTCTCCAATCGCTCCGCCACCACCGAGTACCGTTGTCTCTCCAAAACTAGTTGGATTTCCTTGAGGAACACTCGGGGCAACACTTACAGGTTGGTATGTCTGATTAATTGGTTTTGGCTGAACAGGAACCTTTTGTACGGGTGGTTTGCTTTCGTTACTTGTCGCTGTTTGTGCTTGAGGTGTATTTACAGCACCTTGTTGTCCGGGAATAGAAAAAGATGAATTCACAGGTGCCCCAGGTACAACAAAGCTGGCATTTGTCGACTGTTTTTTATCTTTCTGTTGTTTCTGCTTCGTTGTTCCGGCTTTTGCCGCTTTCTTTGCCGCCTTTTGAGCATTATACAGTTCCTTGTTCTCTTTACTATAATGCATCAACAAACCAAACATTGAAATTTGCTTTTCAGGCTTAGTTGGCACCTGAGAAACTTCTGTTGATTGTGGAGTATTTGTTGGAACTTGAAAACTTTGAGGCTGTTGTTTTTTTTGTGGTGTGACCCGTTGAACTGGCTGAACAACTTGAGTTTGTTGAACTTGCTGCTGAACATACGGTTGAGTCTGGACTTGAGCAACTGGTTGATATTTAGGTTGACTCTGTTCCTGTCTTGGAGCAACCGCAGCCGGTTGAACTCGTTGTTGTACAGGGCGCTGTACAGAATCCGCACTATTACCTTTTAAAGAATCAAGCAATGATTTAAAATCTGTCAACGAAAAAACAGGAGTACTATTCAAGTAATTAATTATTCTAGCAACATGATCACAGTTTTCTGTCTGATCAAATTGCGTACTAAACATAATATTCTTAAAAAACGTTGATAAATCAACACTTTCTCCTTGATTTGCAACAGGCAAACAAATGAGAACCGTTTCACATGTTGACACATCTGCAAAAATTAAATTCAAATCTAACAGAATGGTTTTTGTGTCAATCATATAATCCTCTGCTGATAACATTGCATCAACAATACCGTTAAATACCCCGAGCAGACGTTTCTTATTAACTTGTCCTTCAAAGAACTGCCGAACAGAAATTTTCGCAGAAACATTATACTTTATATATTTAGTTGCATCCATTTGTGTAAAAATAGCC